>JAYGEF010000439.1:0-11749 GCA_046582535.1 Alphaproteobacteria bacterium | reverse complement strand
GCCGCGTTCGGCGATCTCCGCCATGGTGGCGGTGATGTCGTTGCTGTCGAACTGCTTCGACTGCTGCTTGGCCTGATCGACCATGGAACCTCTTTCATAAATTCACAACGCCGTCCCGGGGGAGGCGATTGGTGGATGATTCTGCTGTCTCTATCGGTACTTTATGCGGCTCGGTAAATCGGTTAAGGTGCTGCCCGCGCGGTTATAACGGAAGTCGTACGATTTCGCACGGCGTATGACTTCAAATCGGGCGACGGCGTATCAGGGGACGGAAGAGGGCGGCAATTTCCATGCAGGATGTTACCCATATGGGGTGCCCATATAGGATGCGGAGTGTTCTTATGCAACGGCTTGTACAACCGATATCACACCATTTGCGGCGGTTTCCCGCCGCCTGTTTGGTCACCGTTGCCGCCGGCATGCTGGTGATTTCGGGCTGTACGGAAGTCCCCGACTATGCCAATCCAGCCGAGTGGTATCGCAGCGCGGTCGATGTATTCGACGACGACGCGCCGCCGCCGCCGCCGGCTGAAGACGTGCCGGGCGCCCACGAGCCGTTCCCCAGTGTTGGCGATATACCCGAATCGCCGAATCGCGAAATCGAACTGAGCGCGCTCGAGTCGGTCGGCGAAGGTCTCGTCGCGGATCGCGAGAGCGCTAAATATACCGACGAAATTCTACGTTCCGACGATGACGGCGATATCCCGTTGCCAACGGTCGGTGAGCCGCTGTCTTCCTTTGAACAACCGCCGACCACGCAATTCGCCACCACGCAATATTCGCCATTATATACAACGCAGCAGCTGGCGCCGAACATGGCGCCCGGCACCAACATCGACGTCAAGACGCTGTTCGCCAGCCTGTTCCAGTCGTCGGGGCCCCTGGGCGTGGCGCCGGCGGTATCGGGTGTGGGGACTGTCGCCGTACCCACCACCGTCGTGGCATCCGCGGGCAATTCGTTCCCCGCTCTGACGGGCGGCACGGGCGCGTCCCTGGGCTCATCCATGGCGGCGGTGATCTACTTTGCCAGCGGCTCGGCGAAGCTTAATGCGGACGGCCGCAATGCGCTCCATAAGGTGGTTGAACTGCACAAGCAGCGCGGCGGCGTCATTCGCGTGGTCGGCCATGCGTCGAACCGGACCCAGGAAGTGTCCGCGGTCCAGCACGAGCTGATCAACTTCGATATCTCCTACAAGCGTGCTCGGGCCGTGGCCGACGAGCTGATCCGCCACGGTGTCGCCGCCGACAAGGTGGCCGTCATCTCGCGGTCTGATAGCGAGCCGGCCTATCACGAGTGGATGCCATCGGGCGAAGCGGGTAACCGACGGGCCGAGGTTTTCATCGATTTCTAGAACAGTTTAAGGCGCCATCCGTCATGGTATGGCGCGGCGATGAGGCAGTCATGTCCGACCCCTTGAAGATTGGTATTGCCGGCCTTGGCACGGTGGGCGTCGGTGTCGTCCGCCTGTTGGCCGCGCATGGTGATTTGCTGGCCAGCCGTTGCGGCCGCCGTCTCGAAGTGGTGGCCGTGTCGTCCCGCGACCGGGACCGCGACCGGGGTATCGATATTGGTGCTCTGACTTGGTACGACGATGCCCGCGGCCTCGCCGCCGCCGACAATGTAGACGTTGTTGTCGAACTGATCGGCGGCGCCGATGGTATCGCCCTCGCCCTCAGCCGAGACGCCATTGCCAACAGCAAACACGTGGTCACCGCCAACAAGGCGATGATCGCCCATCACTGCACGGCCCTGGCCCAAACCGCCGAACAGGCCGGCGTCAATCTCCTGTTCGAGGCCGCCGTGGCCGGTGGTATTCCCATCGTCAAGGCCATGCGCGAAGGCCTTGCGGGCAATCGTTTCACCCGGGTCTACGGCATCCTTAACGGCACCTGTAACTACATCCTCAGCGCCATGCGCGAGAGCAATCGGGAGTTCGACGATGTACTCGACGAGGCCCAGAAGTTGGGCTACGCCGAGGCCGATCCGAGCTTCGATGTGGACGGCGTCGACGCGGCCCACAAGCTCGCCATCCTGGCCAGCCTGGCATTCGGCACGCCGCTCAATTTCGATGCGGTCCACACCGAGGGCATTCGCCACATCAGCCCGGTCGACATCGACTACGCCGGCGAGCTGGGCTATCGCATCAAATTGCTCGGCATTGCCGCCCTGACCGATCGCGGCCTCGAACAGCGGGTCCACCCCTGCATGGTCTCGACCGACGTGCCGATTGCCCATGTGGAAGGCGTTTTCAACGCGGTGGTCGCCGAGGGTGATTTCGTCGACAGCACCATGTTCGGCGGCCGGGGCGCCGGCGAGGGGCCGACCGCGTCGGCGGTGGTTGCCGACTTGATCGACATTGCCCGTGGTGCCAGGGTTCCGGTGCTCGGGGTTCCGTCCCGGGATCTGGTCGAGATCCCGGCCGCATCCATGAACGACCACCAGGGCGCCTATTATGTGCGCCTCCTGGTGGTCGACCGGCCCGGCGTCATGGCCGACGTAACAGCGGAATTACGCGACGCCGAGGTATCGGTCGAGGCGATCATTCAGCGCGGCCGCAGCCCCGATGATCGCGTGCCCGTGGTGCTGACCATGCACGAGACTCGCGAGGCGGCCATGCGTCAGGCGCTGGAGCGCATTGATGCCATCGATGCGGTGCTGGACACGCCGCGCATGATTCGTATCGAGCAACTTTAGCTGTAGAGAGAAAAGGGAAGACAATGGCCAAGGACGGTGGATTGGACCGCAACCTTTCGCTTGAGGCGGTGCGCGTCACCGAAGCCGCGGCGGTCGCCTCGGTGGCCTGGATGGGGCGGGGCGACGAGAAGGCCGCCGATCAGGCCGCCGTCGACGCCATGCGCACGGCGCTCAACAGGCTCGATATCGCCGGCACGGTGGTAATCGGCGAGGGTGAGCGCGATGAAGCGCCCATGCTCTATATCGGCGAGGAGGTCGGCACCGGTGACGGCCCCGCGGTCGACATCGCCCTCGACCCCCTGGAGGGCACCACCATCACCGCCACCGGCGGCGCCAACGCCCTGGCGGTGCTGGCCCTGGCCGAGCACGGTGGTTTCCTGCACGCGCCCGATACCTACATGGAGAAGATCGCCGTGGGCGACGGCAGCCTGCCTGCCGATGTCGTCGACCTTGACGCCTCACCGGGCAAAAATCTTGCCAGCCTGGCCCGCGCCAAGGGCTGTGACATTTCCGATCTGGTGGTGCTCATCCTCGGGCGGCCGCGCCACGAAGAACTGATCGCCAAGACCCGCGAGGCCGGCGCCCGCATTCGCCTGATCCAGGACGGTGATGTGGCTGGCGTTATCGCCACCACCCGGCCCGAGACCGGCATCGATCTTTACGTGGGCACCGGTGGCGCCCCCGAGGGTGTGCTGGCGGCGGCGGCCCTGCAATGTACCGGTGGCCAGATGATGGGCCGGCTGGTGTTCCGCACCGATGACGAAAAGGCCCGCGCCGGCCGCATGGGCATTACCGATTTCACGGCCAAGTACACTCTCGACCAACTGGCTCATGGCGATATTGCTTTCGCCGCTACCGGCGTTACCGCCGGGTGGATGCTCAAGGGCGTCGAGCCCCGGCCCGGCGGCCTCTACACCCAGTCTCTGACCATGCGATCAAAGACCGGCACCGTGCGGATCATCGAAGCGATCCACAACACCGGGCGCAAGCCCATGGGCAGCGCTGCCCGAACCTGATGGACGCCATTCTCGGTGTCGAACGCTCATTAAGCGGCCGATTGTGGCGGTCGCGTCTTATCGATCATCGCGCCGCCGCCCAGATCTCCCAGCAGCTTGACCTGCCCGAGGTGGTGGGCCGTGTCCTGGCCGCTCGCGGTGTGACAATGGAGACCGCCGAGGATTTCCTCAATCCCAGCCTGCGGGCCATGTTGCCCGATCCGTCGCGGCTTGCCGATATGGACGCCGCCACCGACCGCCTGGTTCGTGCCGTGGCCGATGGCGAGTCCATCGCGGTGTTCGGCGACTACGACGTCGACGGCGCCACATCGGCGGCGGTGCTGTTGCGCTATCTGCGCCGGGTCGGGGCTACCGCGCGGGCCTATATCCCCGACCGTATCAGCGAGGGCTACGGCCCCAATGCTGCGGCCCTGCTCGGTCTTCGGGCAGAGGGCGTCGCCGTGGTCATCACCGTGGACTGCGGCATCACCGCCTTTGACCCCCTGGCGGCGGCGGCCGAGGCCGGCCTCGACGTCATTGTCGTCGATCACCACGTGGCCGAGCCTCATCTGCCGGTGGCGGCGGCGGTGGTCAATCCCAACCGCCTCGACGATACCTCGGGCTGCGGCCAGCTTGCCGCGGTCGGCGTCGCCTTCCTGCTGGTTGTCAGTCTCAATCGGGCATTGCGCCAGGCCGGCAGCTTTGGCGACGGCGGCGAGCCCGACCTCAAGAACCTGCTCGACCTGGTGGCGCTCGGCACCATCTGCGACATGGTGCCCCTGGTTGGTGTCAACCGGGCCCTGGTCTCCCAGGGCCTCAAGGTGTTGGGCGGGCGCGGTAACCCGGGCATCGCCGCCTTGGCCGACATTGCCGGGGTCAAGGAACGGCCCGGCGCCTACCACGCGGGTTATGTGCTGGGGCCCCGGGTCAATGCTGGCGGCCGGGTCGGCAAATCGGACCTGGGAACCCGGCTGCTGACGACCGACGATCCGGCCGAGGCCGCCGCCCTGGCCGAGCGTCTCGACGAATTCAACACCGAGCGCCGGGCCATCGAAGCCGCGGTCGAGGCCGCCGCCATGGATGACGTCGAGGCCCAGGGCGACAACGCCGGTCCGGTCTCCGTGGCGGTGGGCGAGGGCTGGCATCCCGGCGTGGTCGGCATTGTCGCCAGCCGCCTGGTCGAACGCTTCGGCCGCCCGGCGGTCGTCATCGCCGTGACCCACGGCATGGGCAAGGGCTCGGGCCGCTCGATTCCCGGTGTCGATCTCGGCGCCGCGGTCATCGCCGCGCGCCAGACCGGGCTACTGATCACCGGCGGTGGTCATCCGGCGGCGGCCGGCCTGACCGTGGCCGACAACCGCATCGACGAGCTTCGCGCGTTCCTCGCCGAGCGTCTCGGCGCGCCCGTGGCCGAGCATGGCGCCACGCCCAGCCTGGGTCTCGACGGCGCTCTCACTGTCGGTGCCGCGACCTGGGACCTGGTCGAACAACTGGCCCGCATCGGGCCCTTCGGCATGGCCAATGCCGAGCCGCGCTTTGCCCTGGCCCACAGCAAGGTGGTGCGCGCCGACGTGGTCGGCCAGCGCCATGTGCGCGTCGTCCTGGCCGACGACGCCAAGGGCCGGATCAACGCCATCGCCTTCCGCAGCATCGACAAACCCATGGGCAAGGCACTGCTCCAGGCGCGCGGCCTGCCGCTTCACGTGGCGGGCCATCTGCGCGCCGATACCTGGCGCGGCCGGGATCGGGTGCAGCTCCTGATCGACGATGTGGCAGAGGTCGTGACGTAATTACCATCGGCCATAAAGAATGCCCCATGGGCGTTCAAGCGCCACGCAGGCTTCCGCCGAACGGTCGGCGACGCGCGGTCGCGCTTGCCAACGGTCATAAGGATTCCCGCTGGTATACGAAACCATAAATCGCTGTTGATTTTTTCCGCGAAGCCCACTAAATCTCTCGCCCACGCGACCCCATCGTCTAGCGGTTAGGACACCGGCCTTTCACGCCGGCAACACGGGTTCGATCCCCGTTGGGGTCGCCAATTTCACTTCACTCGATCCATCTCGTTGAAAACAAACAGTTTTCGGGATGTGGTCTCGGCGACTTCCCCACACGTTTCCCCCACACGTTTCCCCCACACATTCACTCAAAAAAAAAGCCCTCACCGGCACACGAGGTTGGCCTCCAGGGTTCCCCGCAGGGTTCCACAAGTGGGCCTCGGTGTCGGTGAGGGCATCAAGTCTGGTCATTACCTTGGGATGGACAGCGGCGTTAGCCGCGCCTTGGTCCCATCAGGCATCGTCACGGTCATCTCTTTCGACCGCTTCCTCTCTGCGTCGGCCTCTTCCCGTGCCGCGATCTGCTCGGGTACCCTTGGGGTTCTGGGTCAGACCCGGCAGCCAGCCGCCGATTTCGTCGAGCCGTTCGGCGACGGAGAAGATGTCGAAGTCGTCGGACGCGAAATTGATGATGGTGGCGTCGGGTTTGGCCAGCATGTACAGACCGTCGATAGCCTCGATGCCTGAGACGTATTTATCGGTCATCTCGCCAAGTTTTTGGGCGATGGCTGTATAGCCCGACATGCCCAGGTGATTGATCACCGCCCACGAGCCGGCAATGGCGCCGCCGGCGCGGGTGCCGACCAGGGTCGGCGCGGCGTACAGGCCGTTGGGCCATTCATCGAACCTGAGGATATTGCGCTCGAGATCGTCGGCGTAGCGGAAAAACAAGATAGAGATCGGCTTCGGGCAAAATCCGAACTTGTGCAGATCGGCGGAGATCGAACGCACGCCAGGGTGATTGAAGTCGAATGTCGGCACCGGCCGCCCGGCGCGCTGCAGGAAGGGAATGATGTAGCCGCCGACGCAGGCATCCACATGGAGCCAGATATCCCGGCGCAAGGCCAGTTCGCTCAATTCGTCGATAGGATCGACGACGCCGTGGGGAAAGCACGGGGCCGAGCCCACCAGCAACACCGTCTGATCGTCGATCAGGGCTTCCATGGCCGCCACGTCGGCGCGGCCGTCCGGCCCGGCAGGGGCGTGGCGCACCTCCATGTCCATGAGGTCGGCGGCCTTGTTGAAAGCGGGATGGGCGGTATAGGCGGCGACGATGTTGTAGGGACTGGTCTGGGGCCGGCGATGGCGGGCGTCATTGCGCGCCCCCTTGACGCCAAGAATGATGCTCTCGCTGCCCCCGGTGCTGACGAAGCCGGCGCCGTCCGCCGCCGCATTGAACAGGCCGAGACCAAAATCCACCAGGTCGTCTTCCATCCTCTTGAGGCCGAGGAAAGCGCGTGAGCCGCCCGGGGCGTTCTGGCTGAAGAACTTCATGAAGCCGCGCTCGGCAACCTCGGTGGCGGCGTCCGTGGCGTGGAATACGAGCAGCGACGTGCGGCCCCGGCGCCAGTCCACATCGTCCTTGACCATCTCGTCCATGGCCGCGTCGATGTCTTCCCACGTGGCGCCGCCGGTTGGAAATGGCGGGCGCCCGGCATGGGGTTGTTGGTCGTCTGGCCCTGTCACAAAATCGATTTCGCCGTTACATTGCCGGGAAATCCTGTCCGCCATATGGTGCCTGTCATGAACATACGTCCCGAGACCTCGATGCCCGTCCTGCCCACCCATGGCCTGGCCGGCTGCTTCATCGACGGTGCGTGGTGCGCGCCGGCGAGCGGTGAGCGCCTGGCCATCGAAAACCCATCGCGCCGAACCACCCTGGCCGAGGTTGGCCGGGGCGGCGCCGAGGACATCGATGCGGCGGTCGGTGCGGCGGTGCGGGCGTTTCCCGCCTGGCGCATCCTGGCCGCCCGCGAGCGCGGCAAGCGGCTCATCGCCCTGGCCGAGCGCATCGCCGCGAACAGCGACGACATGGCCCGCCTGCTGGCTGCCGAGACCGGCAATGCCCTGCGCACCCAGGCCCGCCCGGAGGTCAACGGCACTGTCGAAGTGCTGCGCTATTTCGGCGGCGTCATCGCCGAGCAAAAGGGCGAGACCCTGCCGCTCGGCCCGGGCATCTTCAGCTACTCCAGCCGCGAGCCCCATGGCGTGGTCGGTGCCATTATCCCATGGAACGCGCCCTTGTTGCTCGGCGCCATGAAGGTCGCCATGGCACTGGCCACCGGCAACACCCTGGTGCTCAAGCCGGCCGAGGACGCGCCGCTCACGGTCATCCGCATGATGGAACTGGCCGCCGATCTGTTCCCCGCCGGGGTGTTCAATATCGTCACCGGCATCGGCGAGGACGCCGGCGCCGCCCTGGCTCGCCACCCCGGCGTTGCCAAGGTCTCGTTCACCGGCTCGTCCGAGGTCGGCAAGCTGGTCTCCCACGCGGCGGCCGACCGCATCGCCAATGTCAGCCTGGAGCTCGGCGGCAAGAGCCCAACTATCGTCTTCCCGGATGCGGCTAGCGACGATCTGCTCGAGAGCACCGTCGACGGCATCATCACCGCCATGCGCTTCTCCCGCCAGGCGCAATCCTGCACCGCCGGCTCGCGCCTGTTCCTCCATAGGGACGTCTGGGACAAGGTCATGGCGCGGCTGACCGACAAGGTCGGGGCCATGAAAATGGGCGACGCCCTGGATGAAGCCAACGACATCGGCGCCATCATCAACGCCGAGCGCTACACCGCCGTGCGCGATTACGTGGTCGAGGCCATCGAGCGCGGCGCCGAAGTCATGGTCGGCGGCGCCCCCGTTCCCACGGAAGAGGCCACCGGTTACTTCCCGCCGGCGACCATCCTGGCCCGCCTCGATAACGACTGGCGCATCGCCCGCGAGGAAGTCTTCGGCCCGGTGCTGGTGGCCATCCCATGGAGCGACGAGGAAGAAGTCCTGACCTGGGCCAACGACACCCACTACGGCCTCGCCGGCTTCGTCTTTACGCCGGACGTGAGCACCATCATGCGCGTCACCCGCCGCCTCGACGCCGGCTGGCTCCAGGTCAACCAGGGCGGCGGCCAACTCCCCGGCATGACCTACGGCGGCACCAAGCAGAGCGGCATCGGCTCGGAGTTCTCGATTGAGGGCGCGCTGGAGGGCTTCACCTACCGCAAGAGCGTGACCATTGGCTTTGGGGCATAAAAATCGCCCCGCGAGTGTTAGCTCGCGGGGCGTTGGTCTTTAGGCGCTCTGTCGGGCCGAGCGGTTGCGGCCGTTGCGGCGCTTGCCGCGTTTTTGGCCGGGGTGGCGGGGCTTTGGCCCAGTCCGTTCCCGGGTCTGTTCCCGGGGCTCCATTTCGAGGCCCGTTGGGAGGTCGCCAATCACCGTCAGCTGGCGTTTGATCAGGCGCTCGATGTCGCGCAGATAGCCGCGCTCTGCGGGATCGCAGAACGAGAAGGCGGCGCCGCCGTTGCCGGCCCGCGCGGTGCGGCCGATGCGGTGAACGTAGCTCTCGGGCTCGTTGGGCAGCTCGTAATTGACCACGTGGGTGATGCCCTCCACGTCGATGCCGCGGGCGGCGATGTCGGTGGCCACCAGGACCCGGACCTCGCCGGCGCGGAAGCGCTTGAGAGCCCGCTGGCGGGCGCCCTGGGACTTGTTGCTGTGGATCGCCTCGGCGCTATGGCCGCGTTTCTCGAGCTGCTCGGCAACCCGGTTGGCGCGGTGCTTGGTGCGCGAGAAGACGATCACCCGCGAATAGGCCGGATCATTGAGCAAATCGGCCAGCAGGGCGGTCTTGGCCGCCGCGGGGACGTGGTAAATGCTTTGCTCGATACGCTCAATGGGGGTCGCCTGGGGCGTCACCTCGACCCGTACCGGGTTGTTCAGCATGTCACCGGCCAGGCGGGCGATTTCGCCGGGCATGGTGGCGGAAAACAGCAGGGTCTGGCGCTTGCGCGGAATCGCCGCGACGATCTTGCGGACATCGCGGATGAAACCCATGTCGAGCATACGGTCGCCCTCGTCGAGGACGAAGAATTCGACCGCGTGGAGCTTGACGAAGCCCTGGTTCATGAGGTCGAGCAGGCGGCCCGGGGTGGCGACGAGAATGTCGAGGCCGCGGCTCAGGGCCTTGGTCTGGGGGTTCTGGCTGACGCCGCCGAAGACGACGGTGTGGCGCAGGTGGAGGAACTTGCCGTAGGCGCGGAACTCGTCGTCGATCTGGATCGCCAGTTCGCGGGTCGGGGCCAGGATCAGGGCGCGCGGAATGCGCGGTCCCTTGGGCTCATGGCCGCGTGACAGCTTCTGCAGGATCGGCAGGGCGAAGGCGGCGGTCTTGCCGGTGCCGGTCTGGGCGATGCCCAGGATGTCCTTGCCGGCGAGAAGTTCGGGAATGGCGCGCGCCTGGATCGGCGTCGGGGTTACATGGTTGCGGGCCGTCAAAGCACGCTGGATCGGTTCGGCCAGGCCGAGGTCCGAGAAATTACTGATGTTCACGTAGATATCCTTATTCGCCAAATGGCGCGGACGGCGTCATCGACGCGACCGAACCTTGGCGTATTGAGCCGACCCGGGCGCGGCCGGAGCGGACGATTTTTTGATGATTGTTCTCGGGAAATAATACCGCTTAAGGCGGCGCTTCGCGCAATCGCGAGACAACGTATGAGCGCTACATGAGGGTTGGCGTCCGGTTTGTCAAGGTAAGAACGCTCAGACCAAGCCTTCCTGGCGGTCGCGTTCGATGAGGGCGGGGTCGCGTTCCGCCGGGTCGCCCCAGCCGCCGCCGCCGGAATTGACCAGGCGCAACACGTCACCGCGTTCGAACGTGATGCCGACCAGCTTGCTCCCAAGGTTGCGCTCGCGGTCGGTGCCGGGGTTGAGGAGCATTGCCGCCTTGCTGCCGGGCCCGCCGCCGGCGTAGCCCCAGGGCGCCGTGTCGTCGCGGGTCTGCTGACAATAGCCGGTGAGTATGCCGCTTTTGGCGAGCATTTCGTAGTCGCGGCGAATGCCCAGGCCGCCCCGGTGCTTGCCGTGTCCGCCGGTGCCGGGAACCAGGGCGGTATCACGGACCCGTACAGGGGACAGGGTTTCCAGAACTTCCGCCGACAATATCGAACAGTTGCCGCCGTGGGTGTCGACGCCATCGAGACCATCGCGGTGCGCCGAGCCGCCCATGCCGCCACCCGGGATATCGGAAATTACGTAGTACGGCGCGCTGCCATCGTCTTCCCGGACTTCGTCGCGGCCGTCGAAGCCGCCGAGCACGAACGTGGCGAACGATATCTGGCAGGCCGCGGCGGCGGCGTCGGGCTTGACCGGCACCATGGCCTTGAGCACCACATCGGCCACCGCCTGCTCGGTCAGGTGGCGGGCAGAGACCGCCGCCGGGCGTAGCGGGTCGAGGATCGAGCCGCGGCGCGAGATCACCTTGATCGGCCGGTCACAGCCCTGATTCTGCGGCAGGTCCGGCGCGACCATGCATTTGATCGCGTAGTGGATCATCGAGATGGTCGACGACTCGGGACAGTTCATGCCGTTGGCGCGCTGGTCTTCGGACTGGGAGACGTCGACGGTTATGTCGCTCTCGTCGATGGTCAGCGAAACATGAAGGCGGACCGGGATAGCGCTGGTAATGTCGTCTTCCACGAGCACCTCGGCGTCAAACGTGCCGCTGGGCAACGCCGCGATGGCGCGCCACATGTAGGTCTCATTGTAGGCCAGGCAGGTCTGGACCATCTCGGCGAATCGTGCGTTGCCATAGGTTGCGGCCAACTCGGTCAGGCGACGTTCGCCGGTGCGGCAGCCGGCCACCCGGGCCCGCAAGTCACCCTTGCACGACGCCGGATTCCGGACATTGGCGTCGATGATATCGAAGGCGGTCTGATTGGGCCGGCCTTCCGCATAGAGCCGCAGCGGCGGCAAAATCAACCCCTCGGCGAAGACCTCGACGTTGTCCGGGCTCTCGCTGCCTGGCACCTTGCCGCCGATGTCCACGTGATGGGCGATGGTCGAGGTGATGGCGATGAGTTCGCCGTCATGGAACACCGGCGAGAACAGGCAGATGTCCATGGTGTGGGTGCAGCCCTTGTAGGGGTCGTTACAGACGATGATGTCGCCGGCCTTCCATTCATCGCGCGGGATGGCCTCGAAGATGTAGCGGATCGCCGTCGACATGATGC
>JAYGEF010000180.1:0-9283 GCA_046582535.1 Alphaproteobacteria bacterium | reverse complement strand
CCTTCATAAATTCACCGCGCCTGCTCGACGCCACCCTGACCCTCAAATCGCGGCCCGGCCTGCGCTTCGCCGGACAGATCACCGGCGTCGAGGGCTATGTGGAGAGCGCCGCCATGGGCCTCCTGGCGGGACGTTTCGCCGCGGCCGAACGTCAGGGCCGGTCGATTCCCGCGCCGCCGGAGACCACCGCGTTGGGCGCCCTGCTCGGCCACATCACCCAGGGGGCTGACGCCAGCACCTTCCAGCCCATGAACGTCAACTTCGGCCTGTTTCCACCCCTCGACGTGCGCGCGCCCAAGAAGGAACGCAAACCGCTCATGTCGCGCCGTGCCCTCGCCGACCTGGATATTTGGCTGGATTCAAAGAGCGCCGCCGCCGAGTAAGGCGGCAATTTGATCGCGAGTCGCTATTTGCGGACCCGCAAATGTCTGTTTCACATCCGGCCTGCTCCCTGAAAGCGTATGAAATCCCTAAATTTTGCCGCGAATCGTTGATCTCGGCGACAGATGCCATATAGTTGCTCTAGAGTTTTCGAGGGTATTCCACTCCGGAAAGGGGGACGGGTTATGGTTAAAATTCTAACGTCACTAAACAACACGATCATCGCCGGCGGCGTGCTGACGGTGATTCTGTTTCTTATGTATTTCTCCGACGGCTACAACGGCAGCGAATTCGGCGTGTTCTTCTTCCGCTGGCTCCATGTGCTGAGCGGCGTCATGTGGATCGGCTTGCTGTGGTACTTCAACTTCGTCCAGATCCCCAACATGCCCAAAATCCCGGACGACCAGAAGCCGGCCATCGGCAAGGTCATCGCGCCAGCGGCCCTGTTCTGGTTCCGCTGGGGCGCCATGAGCACCATCGCCACCGGGCTTATTGTCGCGACCATGAATGGATACCTGCATCATGCCGCGATACTTGGTATCAGCAGCGGCGAAATGGGCCACACCATGATCGGTATCGGCATGTGGCTCGGTGTCATCATGTGGTTCAACGTCTGGTTCATCATCTGGCCCAACCAGAAGAAAGCCCTGGGCATGGTCGAGTGCAGCCCCGAGGAGAAGGCCGCCGCCGCGCGCACGGCCATGCTGTTCTCGCGGACCAACACCCTGCTGTCGCTCCCCATGCTGTTCGCCATGGTGTCGGCACAGAGCCTGTTCCACATTTCATAACCCGCGCCCTGTGCGCGGCGACGGAAAAGGGGCCTTCGGGCCCCTTTTCTTATTTGCTGGCGATGATGAACAGGCGCAGGAAGGGGAACAGGGTGACGCCGTCGGCGCGCGGCGGATACGCGACGGCGATACGGGCGCTATAGTCGGCCAGGAAAGCGTCGCGTTCATCCGGCTCCAGAGGCTCCAGATAAGGTCGCAGGCCGGTACCCTTGGTCCATTCGACCACCGGGTCATCGCCCTCCAGAGCATGGAGATACTCGCTCTCCCATACGTTGAGGCTCGCCGCATGGGGCGCCAGGATGTCGTAATAGACATGCGGTTCGTGGACTGGCGCCAGGCCTTCGATGCCGGCCAGCCGGTCACGCCAGGGCGCCGCCGCCGCCGCATGGCGCATGCAGTCATGGGACGGCTTGTGATGATTGCGCGGCATCTGCACCGCGAGAACCCCGCCGGACGCCACCATGTCCATCAATCGGGGAAGCAAGGTTTCATGGCCGTTCAGCCATTGCAGCGAGGCATTGGCGAACACCGCTTGGGCCGGCTTGTCCGGCGCCCAATCGGCGATGTCGGCCTCGATCCAGGTGACATCAGGCAGCACCTTGCGCGCCGCCTCCAGCATATTGGCCGAATTATCGACCCCGGTGATCCGCGCCTCGGGCCAATGATCGGCCAGTAGCCGCGTCACCCGGCCGTCGCCACAGCCGAGGTCGTAGACCGTGGCCGGCGCCGTTATTGTCAGGCGCGCCAGCAGGTCCTCCACCGGGCGCATGCGCTCCGCTGCAAACTTGCCGTATTGGGCGGGATCCCAGTTTTCCACGCGGCGAGTCACGGGCGACTCCTAATACCGTCGGTCATTTAGTATGACCGATAGGCGTTCAAGCGCCACGCAGCCATGTTTCGTCGGACAAGGTCTGGCCGAACGGTCGGCGACGCGCGGTCGCGCTTGCCAGCAGTCACAATTGATGACCGCTGGGGTCATTCGACGGCAATCAGCGCAGCGGCGACCAGGCGGTCCTCGGCGAGCAGAACATTGAACGTGCGGCACGCCGCCCCGGTGTTCATGAAGTCGGCGGCAATACCGGCCTGGCGCAGGCCGTCGCGCAGGGCCGCAGGCGCCATCTCGCCGCGCGCGCCACAGCCGACCATGAGCAGTTCGACGCCGCTGGCCTCATCGAGCACCGCGGCCAGGCTATCCAAGGTGATATCTTCGAATCGAGTGGCCGGCCAGGTCTCAACCCGCGTGGGGAAAACCAAGATCGAGCCTCGGTGGCGAATGCCTTCGATCTTAAAGCCGCCGTCGCCATAGGAACCGATCACTTTGCGTCCGGCGAGCGCATCGCTGGCGAGGGTAATGGTGGGTCCGGGATTATCAGCCATGGTGGGTTATACCATGATCACCGCAATCACTCGGGCGGCAGAATCTCGGCTTCTGGATAAGCATCGGCCTCGTCTTCGTCGTCGCCCCGGCGGCCCGGCTGCATTTCCAGCAGCAGGGCGACGGCGATGAAGATCGACGAATAGGTGCCGACAACCACGCCGAAAATCATGGCGAAGACGAAGCCTGAAATCACCTCGCCGCCGAAGACGTACAAGGCGATCAGCGCCAGCAGAGTGGTCACCGAGGTCATGACGGTACGCGACAGGGTCTCGTTGATGCTGAGGTCGGCGAGTTCGGCCATGGGCATGACTTTGTAGCGCCGCAGGTTCTCGCGCACCCGGTCGTAGACCACCACGGTGTCGTTGATGGAATAACCGACGATGGTGAGAATTGCCGCGATGCTCGCCAGATTGAACTCAATGCCGGTCAGGGCGAACATGCCGACGGTCAACGCCACATCGTGGATCAGGGCGACCACGGCGCCGATGCTGAACTGCCATTCGAAACGGAACCAGATATAGAGCAGCATCAGCACCACGGCGCTGATGATGGCCACGGCGCCGGCCTCGACCAGCTCGCTACTGACCTTGGGGCCGACGAACTCGACGCGGCGATACTTGACCCGGCCGATGTTCATTTCCTTCAATGCCAGTTTGACGGTATCCACCGCTGCCATCTGCTCGGCCTCGGCGCCGGGCTGGCGGGCGACGCGGATCAACACGTCGTTGGGCGCGCCGAACTCCTGCAAAGCCACCTCGCCGAGACCGAGGCTGCCGAGCTCCGCACGCATGGCGCCGAGTTCGGCCGGGCCCGAGGTTTCCACCTCCAACAGGATGCCGCCGAGAAAATCGATGCCCAGGTTGAGGCCGCGGACCACGAACATGCCGGCCGACGCCAGTACCAGGGCCAGGGAAACGGCGAAGAACAGCCGCCGCATGCCGACGACGCGGAAGTTAGTTTTGTGGGGGATCAGGCGGAGCGGTTTCATGACACTAGATCGGTAGGGACTGGGGACGGGTTTTGCGCAGCCAGATGACGACGATCAACCGGGTCACCATGACCGCCGTGAACATGGATGTGCAGATACCGATGGCCAGGGTCACGCCGAAGCCCTTGACCGGCCCGGAGCCCAGGGCGAACAGCAGAATCGCGGCGATGAAGGTGGTGACGTTGGAGTCGATAATCGTCGTCAGGGCGCGCTGATAGCCGGCATCGACGGACGAGAACGGCGTTCGCCCGTTGGCGATTTCCTCGCGTATGCGCTCGAACACCAACACGTTGGCGTCCACCGCCATGCCAATGGTCAGCACGACGCCGGCGATGCCGGGCAGGGTCAGGGTCGCCTGTAGGGCCGACAGAGCGGCGGCGAGAAGCACCACGTTCATGAGCAGGGCGACGTTGGCGGCAAGGCCGAACAACCCGTAGCACACACCCATGAAGACCACCACGAAGGCCATGCCGAGCACCGCCGCGATCTTACCGGCGCGCACGGAGTCGGCGCCGAGATCGGGGCCGACCGTGCGCTCCTCCAGGATGGTCAGTGGCGCCGGCAGGGCGCCGGCGCGCAACAGAAGGGCGAAATCCGTGGTCTCCTGGACCGTGAAATTGCCCGATATGATGCCGCGCCCGCCGGTGATCGCGCTGCGGATGACCGGCGCGCTGATGACCTTCTTGTCGAGGATGATGGCGAAGGCCTTGCCGATATTTTTCGCCGTCACGTCGCCGAACTTGCGGGCGCCGACCGGATCGAAGCTGAACGACACCACCGGCTGGTTGTCCTGAAAGGACGCCTGGGCGTCGATCAGGTTGTCGCCCCTGACCATAACCCGCTTGCGCACCACGTACTGGATCGCGCGGCCGTTGCCATCGACCTCGTCGTCGGATTCAAGAAGCTGGCAACTCGCCGGCAGCCGCCCCATGAGGGCATCGCCCACGGTCGTGTTGGGGCACAGCAACTGAAAGCTGAGCTTGGCGGTCTTGCCGATGATCTGCTTGATTCGATCCGGATCTTCGATGCCGGGAAGCTGTACCAGGATGCGTTCCGAGCCCTGGCGCTGGATAGTCGGCTCGCGGGTGCCGGTCTCGTCGATACGCCGGCGGACGATTTCGAGCGACTGATTGATCGCCGATTCGCGAATTTCCGCCACCGCCGCCCGGTTCAGGGTCAGCAGTATGAGGCCGCTATCCTCACTGGATACCTGGAGATTACGGTCGATGTCGCGCAACAGGGCGACCGCCTGCTCGCGGTCCACATCGACATTCTTGAGGGTAACCGTCACCGCTTCGCCACTGACCCCAAGATTTACATAGCCGACCTTCACGCTGCGCAGGGTGACGCGCACCTCGTCCTCGAGGGATACCAGCCGTTCGCGCACGACCGAATCGGCGTCGACCTCAAGCAACAGGTGCGCGCCGCCCTGAAGATCGAGCCCCAGGCTGATCTGTTTGTGGGGCAGCCAGCCGGGCAAGGCGTCGGCCTGCTCCTCACTCAGCAGGTTGGGCATGGCAAACAGAATGCCGAGCCCGCAGACCGCCAGGATCAGATTGATCTTCCAACGCGAGAAATGAAGCATGGGTTACGGGGTGCCGGCGGCTTGGGGAAAGCGCGCTCAGCCCTTCTTCTTTTTGCCGTCGTCGCCCCTGGCGGGCGCATTGTCGTTCTTCGCCGGCTCGCCCTTGACGACCAAGTCGGACACCGTGCCCCGAGCCACCCGGACGCGGACTTCGGGGGCGATTTCGACGATCAGTTCGTCATCGCCTTCCACCCGGGCAATACGGCCAATGATGCCGCCGCCGGTAACCACCCGGTCACCGCGCTTCAGGTTACCGAGCATTTCCTTGTGCTGCTTCATCTTCTTCTGCTGGGGCCGCCATAGCAGGAAATAGAAGATGACGATAATCAGGATAAACGGCAGGAACATCTCGATACCGCCACCGACGGAAGCAGCGCCCGCTTGAGCATAGGCCGGGGAAATGAGCATCGAGTTCTCCTTGAAAATTAGCGACGGCTCCGCGACCCGGAACCGTCGGCCAATAGCGATGCCGGGAATATAGCGATGAGCGCCCGATTTGCAAGTCATGCCGGGCCATTTGGCGCGGTGTTTGGCTGGGTTCGCGAGGATTGACCCGAAGACCGCCTGTGTTAGGCTTCGCGCCGTTTCGCGGAGCTAGTGGTTCGCTTCAGACATATGGTACCCATACGACGACCTTCCGAGGTCATCCGACTAGGCGCGTGGTACGCCGTGATGCTGGAGCATCACAAGCGGCGCGCAACGACGTCGGGGGCCTCGGAAGGTCGCCCTGCGGATCTCGGTTCCCGCTCCCCCCGGGGCGTCAGGCACGCTTGGCGATGCTCTAGCATCGCCGGCGCGCGCCTTCCTACCAGGGAAATGGAAACCGAGATCGTATGGGTGCCATATGTCTGAAACGGACCACTAGAAGCAAACCATGACCGATCCCGATCTCGAGCCCCTGTTGCGGCGCATCGCCGACACCCTGGAGCGTATTGCCCCGGCGGCGCCCGCCGCCAGCAACCTGGCGGCGGCCAGCGCTTTCGTCTGGCATGCCGAGACCAGCACCCTCGAGCCGGTGCACAAGGTCAACGCGGTCGATTACGGCCTGCTCAAGGGCATCGACCGGGTGCGCGACATCCTGCTCGACAATACCAGGCGTTTCGCCGCCGGACTGCCGGCCAACAACGCCCTGCTATGGGGCGCCCGGGGCATGGGTAAAAGCTCCCTGGTCAAGGCGGTCCACGCCCTGGTTGCCGGCGAGGCCGACCAACTCACCCTGATCGAGATACACCGCGAGGACACGCCGTCCCTGCCCCACCTGCTGGGCCGCCTGCGCGATACCGACCGGCGCTTCATCATTTTCTGCGACGATCCGTCGTTCGACGATCACGACACCAGCTACAAGTCCCTCAAAGCGGTGCTCGAAGGCGGTATCGAGGGCCGCCCCGACAACGTGCTGTTCTACGCCACCTCGAACCGCCGCCACATGATGCCCCGCGACATGATCGAGAACGAACGCTCGACCGCCATCAGCCCGGGCGAGGCGATCGACGAAAAGGTCTCCCTGTCGGACCGCTTCGGCTTGTGGCTCGGCTTCCACGGCTGCAACCAGGATACTTATTTCGAGATCATCGACGGCTACGTCGCCCACCATGGCCTGAAGATCGAGCCCGAAACCCTCAAGGCCGAAGCCATCGAATGGTCCATGACCCGCGGCGCCCGCTCCGGCCGCGTCGCCTGGCAATACATCCAGGACCTGGCGGGGCGGCTCGGCCAGGGGTTGGATTGAAGAAAGCTGTCAGCGATCAGCCGTCAGCTTTCAGCTATCAGTTTTTGGCTGACGGCTGAATGCTGATAGCCGACGGCTATTCCTCTAATTCCACGCCAGATACTTCATCGGGTCGACGGTCTCGACACCCCGGCGCAATTCGAAGTGGGTTTGTGGGATGGCGACGTCGCCGGTGCTGCCGACCCGGCCGATGGTGTCGCCGCGCAGCACCGTGTCGCCGCGGCTGACCAGCACCACTTCGTTGTGGGCGTAGGCGCTGACCCAGCCATCGGCGTGGCGAATGAGCACCAGATTGCCGTAGCCGCGAAGCTCGTTGCCGATATAGGCGACGACGCCATTCTCGGCGGCGCGCACCGCCGTGCCCCGGGCGGCCACGATGTTGATGCCGTCGTTGTGCAGGCCGCCGCCCTTGGGGCCGAAGCCGTCGATGACGTCGCCCTCGACCGGCCACAGGAAGGTGTTGGCGGAAC
This sequence comes from Alphaproteobacteria bacterium, assembly GCA_046582535.1. Taxonomy (GTDB): domain Bacteria; phylum Pseudomonadota; class Alphaproteobacteria; order JAAXGF01; family JAAXGF01; genus JAYZAP01. The sequence goes on along the minus strand of JAYGEF010000180.1, from coordinate 1,964 downwards.
GCGGCGGCGGCGGCGGCAAGGCCCCCGAGGCCGGCGCCGTGGGTGTCGCCGAGGCGGTCAGAATGGTCGGCTTCTCCGGCGGCACCGGCGGATAGTCACCGGTGGCGGCGGTCGGGGCGGTGACCTCGGGCAACACGGTCTTGGGCTCGGTGCGGGCCACGGCGGTGGGTATGCGCAAGCGCTGGCCAGTGGTCAGATTGTACGGTTCGCCAAGTTTGTTGGTGCGGGCCAGGACACTGACATCAACCCGGTAATGGCGGGAAATGCTGTAGAGGGTATCACCATCGACGACAGTGTGAACGCGCTCACGGGGCAAAATCAGGCGCTGGTTCACTTGCAGCACATAGGGTGGCTCGAGGCCATTGGTATCGATCAGGCCGCGAATCGACAGGTTGTAGCGCCGGGCAATGGCGTAGAGCGAATCGCCGGCCTTGACGATGATCTCGCCTTCGGCCGGAACAACGGCAATTTCCTCGGGCGGCGGCGGGGGCTCGGCAACGACTGGCGCGGCGGATTTCGTGGTCTGGCCCTTGTAGACAACCTCGACCGGCGATTGGGACGTGCAGGCGGCGGCGAACAGAACCATCGCCACCGTCGGCCATGCGCCCCACCGGCCCATTTCGCCTGATACCAAGGAGTGGAGATAATGACCCCTAGGGACGGCTTGCCAAGGTTTTCGGCTAGACGCGCGTAGCGTGACGATGCACAGCATCGCGAGCTGTGCGCAACGCTGTCCGAAAGCCTTGGCAAGCCGCCGACCCGGTCGACCATATGGCCCGTCGGAGGGCGTCGGCAGGCCTCGACGATGCCCTGCATCGCCTGCGGCCTGTCTCCTACCCGACGGACCGTATGGTCGATCCCTAGGGGTCATTATCTCCACTCCTTGGTATTACCCGGCCAGGTCGCCGACCGGACCGTCGGCAATCAACGGCACGAAGCGGACCGGGAACATTTGTTCGGTGATGCTGCCGTCCACCGTGCGGGTGATGCAGAGCAAATCCTGTCCGGGAATGGCGTCGCCCACGGGAATGACCATTTTGCCGCCCACCGCGAGTTGTTCGACCAAGGCGGTTGGCACCTCGGACGGCGCGGCGGTAACGATGATGCGGTCAAACGGCGCCTGGTTCGACCAGCCCTTGCTGCCGTCGCCATGCCAGGTGACCACGTTGGTCAGGCCCAGGGCCTTGAACCGGGCTTCGGCCTCGCGCAGAAGCTGGCGGTTGCGCTCCATGGTGTAGAGCCGGCGGCATAGCGGCGACAACACCGCCGTCTGGTAGCCCGAGCCGGTGCCGATTTCGAGCACCTTCATGCGCGAGCCGACATCGAGCTTGACGGTCATGGCGGCGACCACGGAAGGCTGACTGATGGTCTGGTCGTGGCCGATGGGCAGGGCCGTATTGGCGTAGGCCTGGTCGATCAGGTTTTCCGGCACGAACTGCTCGCGCGGCACCCGCTCTATGGCGCCTAGCACGACGGTGTCGGTGATTCCTTCGCGGCGCAGCTCCATAATCAGGCGAATTTTGTCATCGTCCAGGCTCACGCCAAAGCCTCGCTGAGCTTGTCGCTGGTCGCCTTGTGAGTGAGGTCGAGGCACAACGGCGTCACCGCGATGGCGCCCCGGGATACGGCATCCGTGTCGGTCCCCGGTACGCTTGCCCGGTCGTTGCGCATTTCACCGAGCCAGTAATAGGGCCGGCCGCGCGGGTCGATACGCTCGGCCACCGCGTCGCCGACCTTGAAACGCCCCTGGCGGGCCACCTCGACACCCTGGACCGCGTCCGTGGCGACGGCGGGAAAATTGACGTTGATTAGTACATCGGCGGGCCAGCCGGCATCGACCAGTCGACGGATCAGCGCCGGTGCATGGCTCTCGGCAGTATCCCAGGGGATGTCTTCGGAGTCTTCGTAATGCTGGCTCAAAGCAATCGCCGGCACCCCCAGCAGCGTCGCCTCCATGGCGGCCG
>JAYGEF010000070.1:0-4253 GCA_046582535.1 Alphaproteobacteria bacterium | reverse complement strand
TTGATCTTTGACAGGTCGTAGCGCTTGGCGAAGGCCTCGAACACCAGGCCGAAGGAGTTCATATGGATCGGGCAGAACTGGGCCTGGGCGATGATCTTGCCATTGCGGTCGAGGAACGAGGCCGAGCAGTCGCGGGCCTCGCGGATGACCGACGAGTAGGCCGAGCGCACCATCATCTCGCCCATTTCCTGGGCCATGGCGTGGAGCCCGTGACTGATGATGTTGAAGCTCGCCTGATCGACGTTGCGTTGGTTGTTCATATCAGTTCACTCCGTTCCAGGACCAGGGCGCCGGCGACGCCCACGGTGGCCCGCCAGCCCGGTGGCACCAGGGTGGTGGCGGTGGGTTCCTCGATGATCGCCAAGCCATCCAGCACATGGCCGGCGGGCAGGCTTGGGCGCCAGGCGAAGCGGCAGGTCATGGCCGCGCCGCCGTAGGTGATCGAGTCTTCTTCGATATCCGGGTCGGCGGCGGTGCGGGCGGCGTTCTCCAGTTGGTCAAGTATCGCGTGGGAGCCCGGCACCTTGGCGACGAGGCGAAGGGTCACCACCTCGACGTCCTCGTTGGCCGGGGCGGTGCCATAGCGCGCCAGGTGGGTTTGGCTGAACAACTCGGTGATGTAAGGCGCGCCATGGCTTTCCAGGCGCGCCAAGTCGAGGGGCGCCAGCAGCTCGAAGCCCTGGCCGCGATAGCGCATTTCCAGATAGTGCTCCCACTGCACGGTCTCGGGAGAACTGCCGAAGCCGGCGAACTCGGCCAGGGCGGCCTCGCGCATGCGCTCGAAGGCCGTTGTGACCGTGCCCGGCGTATCCTCGCCGACCGGCTGAAACGCGGTCTCGCGGTAAATCCGCTTGAGATCGGCGACCAGCAGGCCGAGGGCCGAGAACAGGCCGGGATGGGGCGGCACCACGACCCGGCTAATCTTGAGTTCCTCGGCCGCCAGGGCGCCCATGACCGGTCCGGCGCCGCCGTAGGCATAAAATACATAACCCTTGGGGTCGTAGCCGCGCTGCACCGAGACCATTCGCACGCCGCGACTGACATGGGCGATGGCGACGTCGATCATGGCCTGGGCGGTCTGGCCGCGGTCCTGGCCGAGCGCTTCGGCGAGGCTGTCGAGGGCGGCGTCGGCCCTGGCCGGCTCCAGGGTCATGCGGCCGCCGAGGAAACGGTGAGGCCTGATCCAGCCGAGATGGACCAGGGCGTCGGTGATGGCCGGTTCCGCGCCGCCCTGGCCGTAGCACGCCGGGCCGGGCCGGGCGCCGGCCGATTGCGGGCCGACCTGAAGCATGCCGCCGCGGTCGATCCACCCCAGGCTGCCGCCGCCGGCGCCGACATTGGCGATATCGACGCTCGGCATGGCCAGGGGCAGGCCGTCGATTTCGTATTCCGAGGTCACCACCGGGGTGCCGCCGGCGATCAGGCAGACATCGGCGCTGGTGCCGCCCACGTCGAGGGTGATGAGGTCGGAATCGCCGAGCAGGGCCGCCATGCGCTCGGCGGCGATGACCCCGGCGGCGGGGCCGGAGTTGAGCAGTTCGACGCCACGGCCCCGGGCGCTGTGGCTCGGCAGCACACCGCCGGAAGACTGCATGACGAACAGCGAGCCATCGCCCATGTGGGCCTCAAGGTTGGCGAGATAACGGTCGACCAGGGGCGCCAGATAGGCCGCCATGGCGGTGGTCGAGGCGCGCTCGTACTCGCGGAAGGTCGGCAGCACGTCCGACGCCAGCACCACCGGCAGGTCCGGGTAATATTTTTCGATCACGGTCCGCACCTGGCGCTCGTGGTCGGGGTTGAGGTAGGCGTGGAGCAGGCAGACGGCGATAGCCTCGGGAGCTTCGGCCTCGATCAGGCGGTCGAGGTCTTCGATCAGCGCCGCCTCGTCGAGGGGGTCGAGCACCGCGCCCGCCGCGTTGAGCCGTTCATGGGCTTCGATTGTGCGGGCGAGGGGCACCAGGGGCGTCGGCTTGATCACCGCCACCGAATTGACGTTGGGGCGCAATTGGCGCTGCAGGGACAGGATGTCGCGAAAACCCTTGGTGTTGATCAGGGCGGCGTGGCAGCCCTTGCGCTCGAGCACCGCGTTGGTCGCCACGGTCGAGCCATGAAACAACTGGGCGCGCTCGCCGAGGCCGTCGGGCAACGCTTCATCGAGGCCCTGAATAACCCCGGCCGAGGGATCGCCCGGCGTCGACGGCACCTTGTGGGTCCGGACCTGGCCGTCGTCGTCGGTCCAGATCAAATCCGTGAATGTACCGCCCACTTCCGCCGCGATCTGGATCATGTCCCTGTCTCCGTTCGCCATACCAACGCAACACCGGAACGGATGGTAGGGAAACAACCCGGTTGCGGCAAGCTAGCCCTGGCTCGCGCTATCCCTTCACACGCATCTCTCGATAGAACACGTAGAGGCCGCTGATGATGAGCACCGAACCGCCAATCAGGATCGAGGGGCCGGGCAGGTCGCCCCATAGCCAGTAGCCGTACAGGGTCGCCCAGATAAGCTGGGTGAAGAGGAACGGTGCGATGATGGCGATGGGCGCCAGCCTGAGAGACTGGGTCTGGCAGAACTGGGCGACGCCGGTGACCAGTCCGGCACCGGCCAGAAAACCAACATCGCGCCAGCTCATGGGCACCCATATGAACGGCTGGATGGCGCCGGTCACCACCACCAGAATAGTGGTGGTGTAGAACACCAGGGTGGCGCACGATTCGGTGCTGCCGAGCTTGCGCGCGGCGATCTGGGCGAAGCTGAACAACGTCGCCGCCAGCAACACCAGCAGCGCGCCACGACCCATCACGCCGGCGCCCGGGTCGATGATGACGACGACACCACCAAACCCCACGACAATGGCGATCCAGCGGCGCGGGCCGACCGGCTCGCCGAGCAGCGGCATGGACAGCGCCGCCATGATCAGCGGTGCCGAAAAGAATACCGCCGTGGCGTCGGCCAGGGGCATGCGCGAGATGCCGAACAGGTAGAGCGACCACGAGCCGACCGCCAATATCCCGCGTAACGCCAGCAGCTTCTTGCGCTTCGAGCGCAGCATTTTGAAGCCGCCCGCTTGGTGGAGGAAGAACAGGGTCGGCAGGAACACGAACAGGCTGCGCACGAACAGCAACTGGAGCACATGATAATCGCCCGACAGCCATTTGACCGTGGCGTCGGACAACGGAAACAGGGCCATGGCCATGGCCGTGAACATAATGCCGCGGGCGGGATTATGAGGGCGTGCCAGGGCGGCGGGCGAGATCGTCTCAGTCATACGGCGATCATACGTCTTGGCTGGCCGAATTACAGTTCGGACAGAGGATCGTCGTCATGAATGGAGCAAGGGGGCCGGAGCGCGCGCGTCAGGCGGTGGCGGCGGCCTTCTTCGCGATGCGGCGCTTGATGCGCCGTGCCGTCAGGGACAGCTTGTCGTCCTTGGTGTCGCGCAGGAAATTGTCGATGCCGCCCTTCTTCTCGACCGTGCGCAGGGCATGGGCGGTGATGCGCAGGCGCACCGGGCCGCCCAGCACATCGCTCAACAGCGACGCACGATGCAGGTTGGGCAAATAGCGCCGACGCGTCCTGTTATTCGCGTGGCTGACGTTATTACCGGTCTGTACGGCCTTGCCGGTCAATTCGCAACGTCGGGCCATGGTCTTGTTCCTTGGTCTAAAACAGACGCGCCGCTTGTCATGAAGCGGCGCCGGGATAAGGCGGGTTATGTAGGCTACGCGCGGCCTTGCGTCAAGCCGATTCCCCGTTTCCGCCGGTAAAGGCGGCCAGCAGGCGGCGGGCGGCGCCGTGGGGTGTGGCGCTGCCTCGGGCGACCTCGTCCTCGAGGGCTGCGGCGAGAGCGGCGATCTTGGCGTCGTCCTTGAACGCCGCCATTAGCCCTTCGCTGATTTCCGCCCACATCCAAGCCCGCGACTGAGTTGATCGCCGGGCCGCGATACCGTCGTCCTGCCCCAGGGCATGGCGATAGTCATCGATGGCCTGCCAGACCTCGGCCATGCCCTGGTTCTCCAGGGCGGAACAGGCCAGCACCTTTGGCGTCCAGCGGGCGTCGGTCGGGCGCAGCAGGCCGAGTGCGCCGGTGTACTCCGCCTGGATACGGGCGGCGCTGTCGACCATGGCGCCGTCGGCCTTGTTGACCACCAGAATATCGGCGAGCTCGACAATGCCCTTCTTGAGGCCTTGGAGTTCGTCGCCGCCGCCCGGCGCCAGCAACAGCAGAAAGACATCGACCATGTCGGCGACC
>JAYGEF010000480.1:0-2518 GCA_046582535.1 Alphaproteobacteria bacterium | reverse complement strand
CGCGGCATGCTGCGCCGCCACGGCCTCGAAGACTACTTCGAGGGCTTCGTGTTTTCCGACGAGATCGAATGCTCGAAACCCGACCCGCGGATGTTTCATTCGGCCGCCGAACAGCTTGGCGTCGATCTCACGGCCATGGTCCACATCGGCGATCGCGACCACAACGACGTCAAGGGCCCTCAGGCGCTCGGCATGAAGGCGGTGCTGTTTACCGCTGTCCGCGCCCATGACGAGAAGACCACCAGCGCCGACGCCATTTGCCGCCACCACGACGACCTGCCGGGCATCATCGACGGCTTGGCGGCGGGCTGAAGACGGACAGGGAGACGAACATGAGTGCTGAACCCCGATTTCTCGTTGTCGACGGTTATTCCAAGTCGGGCCGCGACGAGCTGGTCGCCGGCGGCGCCGCCATGGCCGGTGATCTCTATAGCGCCATGCTGCGGCGCTTCGCCCCCGGCGCCGCGGTGGATATCGTTTATCCCGCCGACGGCGACGCCGCCCTGCCGACCGGCGCCGCCATCGACACCTATGACGGCATCGCCTGGACCGGCTGCAGCCTGACTGTCTTCGACGAAGACCCCAAGGTGACCCGCCAAATCGAATTCTGCCGCGCCGTGTTCGACGCCGGGGTGCCGAGTTTCGGCAGCTGCTGGGCCTTGCAGATCGCCGTGGTCGCCGCCGGCGGTCTGTGCCGGGCCAACCCCCGGGGCCGCGAAATGGGCCTGGCGCGTAAGGTTCAACTGACCCCCGAAGGCCGCGGTCATCCGCTCTATGCCGGCAAGCCCAGCGTGTTCGATGCCTATATCAGCCACGTGGACGAGGTCACCCACCTGCCAAGCGGCGCGGTGATGCTGGCGTCGAACCCGTTCACCCATGTCCAGGCGGCCACGGTGACCTACGGCAACGGCACCTTCTGGGGCCTGCAGTATCACCCGGAGTACGATCTTCACGAGATGGCGCGGCTGATCTACTGCCGGCGCGAGAAGCTCATGTCCCTGGGCTTCTTCAAGGACATCGACCAGGCAGACGCCTACGTCGATCAGCTCGAGGCCCTGTACCAGGACCCGTCGCGCTACGACATCGCCTGGGCCCTGGGCATTGACGATGACGTCATGCGCCCGGAAATCCGTCAATGCGAGGTCGGTAACTGGGTCAGCCAGCAGGTTTTGCCTGGCATGAACCGCTAGGCGACTTTGTTTTCAGCCCGCGACTGCGGGCCGCCGACCGTTCGGCGGGAGCCCCAGTTTGTGTGAACATAAGAAGGGGCGATTGAACGCGCTTTTCACAACGGAGGAGACGAGACCATGGCAGACGCACCAATCATGATCGTAACCGGCGGCAGCCGCAGCATTGGCGCCGGAATTGCCCGGCTCGCCGGCCAACGGGGTTACGACGTATGTGTCAACTATGTCGCCGCCGCCGACCGCGCCGAAGCGGTGGCCGAGGAGATTCGCGGCTTTGGCCAGCGCGCCATCGCGGTCCAGGCCGATGTCTCCAAGCCGGGCGACGTGGCCCGCTTGTTCGCCGAGACCGACAGCCAGCTCGGCACGGTCACGGCCCTGGTCAACAACGCCGGCATTTCGGTGGAAATTCCCGTGGCCGATCACGAGATCAGCACCATCCAGCGCATCATCGACACCAACCTGCTGGGCCCCATGGTCACCACCCAGGAAGCCATCCGGCGCATGTCCACGGCACGCGGCGGCACGGGCGGCGTGATCGTCAATATCTCGTCCATCTCGGGGCTCTACGGCGGCCTGCCCGGCGATACGGTCTACGCCGGCACCAAGGGCGGCCTCGACGCCTTCACGGTCAGCGTCGCCAAGGAAGTGGCGGCGGAAGGCATCCGCATCTGCGGTATCCGGCCGGGTCTGATCAAGACGGAAATCTGGGACATCGGCATGGGCCAGGAAGAGGTCATCGAACTGGGCAAGCGCGCGGTGCCCCTGCAGCGGGTCGGCGAGGTCGAGGACATCGCCACCGCCACCCTGTGGATGTGTTCCGACGAAGCGTCTTATGTCACCGCCACCGTCCTCAACGTCAGTGGCGGTCGCGAGAGCTTCGTGCGGACAGGCTAGGCTTAATACCGGCGGCCATTTCTCATGGCCGCTGGATTAAACTACTTGGCGCCTGACTCCCGGGCGGCGCGCTGCAGGGCATCGACATCGCCATCGTTGATCGCCGCGCGCATACGCGCCATGGATGACGCGTGGGACCAGTCGCCCTCCGCCAGCCGTTCGACGTCACCGCCAGCCAACGAAACCAGGCGGCCCGGCGCGTTGAAGTCCGATGCCGCCTTGCGCAGCCAGCGGGCAACGATGTCAAGCAGGGCGGCCGGTGTGTAGGGTTTCGAGAGGTAATCATCCATGCCGGCGGCGAGGCAGGCCTCGCGGCTGCCTTTCTGGGCATGAGCGGTTACGGCGATGACCGGTATCCGGCTGGCGTCGCCGCTCATCTGGCAAATGGCGGCGGTGGCCTGAAAGCCATTGAGGGTCGGCATCCGTACATCCATGAG
>JAYGEF010000400.1:0-2631 GCA_046582535.1 Alphaproteobacteria bacterium | reverse complement strand
AGGCCGCGTCCCCTTAAACCGTGGCCGCGTTCCGCACCTTTGCCGATGCTCTAGCATCGCCATGCGGCGCGCGCCTAACCACGGATTAAGGGGACGCGGTCAAATGGTTCCATATTGTCTAAAGACGCTCTAGGGGCGGGGGAATCGAACATGAGCAAGGCAAAGGCGGTTAACGGCGGCGGCGCCGAGGGGCACAGCGCGTTCGGATCGATTGTCGAGAATTTGGCCGAGGGCGTCATGCTGTTCGACGCCGACGATCAGCTAGAAGTCTGCAATGCCGCTGCCCGCGATTTTTTTTCACCCATCACCAAGGCGCTCAAGACAGGTGTCGGTTTCGAGGCTTTGGCCGGTAAAATGGCGGGCAAGGCTGTGGTTGGTGTGGATGGTCAAAGCGCCGCCGATTGGCTAACCACGCGGATCGGGCGGCACAAGAGCCCTAACGGTGCGTTCGAGGACAAGCTGGCCGATGGCCGCTGGGTGCGGGTCAGTGAAAGCCTCGACAGCAATGGCGGCATGGTGGTCTTTTACACCGACATCACCGATCAAAAGAAACGTGAGATCAAAGCACTGGAAGGTGAGCAGCACTACCAGGATCTCAACGAAATCGGCGTCGCCCTATCATCGGAAAAAGATGTCAACCGGCTGCTGGAAATGATCCTTCTCGAAGCCAAGAACATCGCCAACGCCGATGGCGGAATCATCTATCTCTATGATTTTGAGGATTCCGGCGAGTGGACGTCTGAATCCCGCATCGACCAACGTACGGGTGGTGATCGCCGCAGCGGCTACGACAGGCGAACTCATCTTGACGTGGGACAGACAACGCCGGAGGAAAAGCGGGCGGATAGCCGGCCCAAGCGAAGCGACCGGCGCAGTGGCGTTGATCGGCGGCGGCGGCCTGATATTCTGAAGTTCGCCATTATGCGGACCGATAACCTGGACATCGCCATGGGCGGCACCACGGGCAAGGAAATTCCATTCCCGCCGTTGCGCATCTTCGATGCCGCCACCGGCGAGGGCAACTACAAGAATGTCGCCACGGTGGTGGCGTTGACCGGCAAGACCGTCAATATTCCCGACGCTTATGACTCCGAAGAGTTTGATTTGTCCGGAACCAAGGCGTTCGACGCCAACAGTGGCTATCGTTCCATGTCCTTCCTGACCATTCCCATGAAGAACAAGAAGGACGAGGTCATTAGCGTTGTGCAGTTGCTTAACGCGCGCGATCGGGATACCGGTGCGACCATCCGGTTTGATACTAAGGATCAGACCGTTATCGAATCCCTGGCCTCCCAGGCGGCGGTGGCGCTCGACAATCAGATGCTGATCGAGGGCCAACGCAAGCTGCTCGACTCGTTCATTCAGCTCATCGTCGGCGCCATCGACGAAAAATCGCCCTATACCGGTGGCCACTGCGAACGAGTGCCCATGTTGACCGAAATGCTGGCCACGGCGGCCTGCGGCGCCACCGACGGCAAGTTCAAGGATTTCCAGCTCAACAGCGAGGAAATGTACGAACTTCACATTGCCGGGTGGATGCATGACTGCGGCAAGGTGACAACGCCGGAGTATGTTGTCGATAAGTCGACCAAGCTCGAGACAATTTACGATCGTATTGAAACAATCAACACCCGCTTTGAAATCATCAAGCGCGATGCGGAGATCGCCTACCTTCGCGACCTCGCCACCAACGGCATCTACAAGGCGCAGCGCAAAGCCGCGTTCGAAGCGCAGACCGAACAACTGGTTTCCGATTGCGAATTCATCAAGGTGGCCAACGTGGGCGGCGAATTCATGGATGACGACATGAAGGACCGGGTGCGCGGTATAGCCGAGCTACGCTGGCGTGGTCCCGATGGCGCGGAGCTTCCGTTCCTTGACGACAACGAGGTCTACAATCTGTGCATCAGCCGCGGCACCCTGACCGCGGAAGAGCGCACGGTCATCAACGACCACATCGTCGTGACCATCGAGATGCTCGAAAAACTGCCGTTCCCCAAGGGCCTGACGCGGGTGCCGGAATACGCCGGCGGCCACCACGAAAAGATGGACGGTACCGGCTACCCCCGGGGCCTGCGCCGCGAGCAGATGTCGACGCCGGCGCGCATGATGGCCATTGCCGATATTTTCGAGGCCCTGACGGTGGCGGACCGGCACTACAAGAAGGCCAAGCCTCTGAGCGTCGCCATGAAGATCATGGGCTTCATGAAGAAGGACAACCACATCGATCCCGACCTGTTTGAGTTGTTCGTGGATTCCGGGGTCTATCGCGATTACGCCGAGCGTTACCTCAATCCCGAGCAGATCGACGATGTTGATCATGATTCCCTGCTGGGCCGCACGCCCCAGGCGAATTAGCACGCGCCGTCATGAGTGATCTAAAAACCGTAATCCTGACCGGTGCCAGCCGCGGTATCGGCCACGCCACGGCGCAGCGCTTTAGTGACGCGGGCTGGCGGGTTATTACCTGCTCGCGGGACGAGGTGCCGGCGGACCGGGTTGCCGCCGACAGCGTGCATCGTCATATTGTCGCCGACCTGGGCGACGATAAAAGCCTTGATGACTTCATGGTCGAAGCCAACGAATTCCTTGGCGACGACGCGCTTCACGGCCTGGTCAACAACGCCGGTG
>JAYGEF010000316.1:0-2418 GCA_046582535.1 Alphaproteobacteria bacterium | reverse complement strand
CCATGAGGATCGCGCGGGGCACGGCGATGCGGGAAACCGGGCGGCCCAGCGCATGGCCACCGGCCTTGGCCATGTGGTTCCAGTCATAGCCGTCCGGGTGGCGGTCGCCGACCTCTATGGTTTCGCCGCTGCCGCGCCCGGTCGCCAACAGGGCCGCGACGCCGGCCGCCAGGTCGCTGGCGTGAATCAGAGATACCCGTTGCCCGCCACCCGACAGCACGACCATGAATCCGGCGCGCCACTGACGGAAGATGGCCAGGGTCGCCCGGTCACCGGGTCCGTAAACTGCCGATGGACGCAGGATCGTCCAATCCAGATTGTTGCCGTGCTGCTCAAGCGCCGCTTCGGCGTCACGCTTGCTCGCGGCGTAGGCGGACAGGCCGGGCTCGCGGGCGGCGAGGGACGACATTAGGATGAACCGGGGTGGCCTATCCGCCTTCGCGGCGGCGGCGGCGAGCCGGGTGGTGCCGTCCACATTGATTGCCTGGAAACCGGCCCGATTGACGCCGCCGACCACACCGGCGCAATGAACAACCACATCGGTACCGGTGACCAAGGCGGTCAGACAGGCGGAATCCGACAGCTCGCCGGGCACCGCGATGACGCCCGCCGGCAGGTTGGAATCGGGGCGGCGCACCAGGGCGCGGACCTGCCAGCCGTCAGCCACCAGTCGTTGGGCTACATGGCCACCGACAAAGCCGCTGGCCCCGGTTATGGCGACGGTTCCGGGCATCATGGAAGGACGCCCGGACGACCAGGCGATTCAAGTGAATGTGGTGGCGGTGGTATCAGTCGGCCGCGGCGAGGCGGACCACCGAGGCCCGTGCTCGGGCCTGCTCGGCGGCGTGGGCCATGGCCTGGTCCGGGTAGTTGCCGGCCAGATAGGTTTCCTTGACTGACGAGCGGCTGAGTTTGCCCGACGAGGTATGGGGCAGGCTACGCGGCGGCACCAGCACAACATCGCAGCCGACGCCGGCGGTGCTGCGCACAGTCGATTCGATCCGGCGCACGATGGCGAGGCGCGAATTATCATCGGTCAGGCGGCTGGCCATGACCACCACCACTTGTTCGACGCCATCGTCGTTGGTCACCGAAAATGCCGCGACGTCGCCGGTCCGGACCCCGGCCAGGTGCTCGACGGCCCATTCAATGTCCTGGGGCCAGATATTGCGACCGTTGCAGATGATAAGGTCTTTGGTGCGTCCGGTAATCACCAGCCCGCCATCGACCAGGTAGCCCATGTCGCCGGTGTCGAGCCAGCCGTCGTCGTCAAACACGCCGGCGGTCATTTCCTCATCGCGGAAATAACCGGACATGACGCTGGGGCCCGTGATGACCACCCGGCCGATCTGGCGATCCGGCAGCCGGGCGCCGGAACCATCGCGAATTTCAATCTCATGGCCGGGCAGGGAACTGCCGCAGACCACGAATGAGCGGGCGTTGCTGTCGTCGCCGCCGTCGCTCACCGGCACTGCGCGGTGGGTCGTTGAATAGTGGGTCCGGTCGATCCGATCGATCTTGATGCCGCTGTCGAGCGGCGCGAAGCTGACCGCTAGGGTCGACTCCGCCAGGCCGTAACCGGCGACGAACGAAGCGCCGCGAAACCCGCACACGGAGAATGTATCGCGGAAACGCTCAAGCACATCGGGGCGGATCATGTCGCCGCCGATGCCGGCCACCCGCCACGACGACAAGTCGATGGCATCGGCCGAGCCGTTTAGCGCCCGGCGCGAACACAGGTCGTAACCAAGCGTCGGGCCGAACGACAGGGTGCCGGCGTTGGCGGTGATGACCTTGGGCCACAACAGCGGCCGGCGCACGAAATCCGAGGTCGCGATGTAGTCGATGGAAAGCTGACTGAGGATCGGCGACTGGGTGAAGCCGACCAGGCCCATGTCATGATAGAGCGGCAACCAGGAGACGCAACGGTCGCCGGGCTCCACGGTCAGCCCGTGTTGGGTGATGGCGCGAATGTTGCTCAGGGCGCCATGCTGCGACACCGCGACACCGCGCGGGAAGCGCGTGCTGCCCGATGAATACTGGATGTAGCAGGGATCGTCCTTGGTGAACGGCCGCAACGCGGCGCCATCCTCGGGCAGGGCGAGAAAATCTTCCGGCGTGCCGGTCATGGCGATGTCGAGATTGGCGATCGCTTCGTCGAGGAAGCTGATGACCGTGGCCGGCGCCACCGCCGCCACCGCGCCGGCATTCTGGATCATACGCTCGATGCGCTGGACGTAGGGGTCGTGGCCGCCCAGGTTCATGGGCAGGGGAAGCGGCACCGGCACCAGGCCGGCGTACTGGCAGGCGAAAAAGAAGATCAGGAAATCCGGGTTGGTCTCGGCGACAATCGCAACCCGCTCACCACGGGCCAGTCCGGCACGGACGAAGCGGCGCGCCATGGCCATGGCCTGGTCG
>JAYGEF010000311.1:0-6927 GCA_046582535.1 Alphaproteobacteria bacterium | reverse complement strand
GTCGGTGGCCTTCGAGGATATGGGCGCGCAGACGGTCAAGAACATTCCCGAGCCGGTCCATGTCTACCGCATCGTGGATGGTGACAAGACAATGGCCCCTGACGCGGGCGAACCCGCCGCGCCCGATAAGCCATCCATTGCCGTGCTGCCCTTTACCAACATGTCGGGCGACCCGGAGCAGGAGTATTTCTCAGACGGCATCACCGAGGACATCATTACGGAATTGAGCCGCTTCCATTCGCTCTTCGTCATCGCCCGCAATTCGTCCTTCACCTTCAAGGGCGCGGCGGTCAACGTCACCGAGGTCGGGCGTAAGCTCGGCGTCGGCTACGTGGTCGAGGGCAGCGTGCGCAAGGTCGGCAACCGGGTGCGTATCACCGCCCAGCTTGTCGAGGCGTCGACCGGCAACCACATCTGGGCCGAGCGCTATGACCGTGACCTCGAAGACGTTTTCGCCGTCCAGGACGAAGTCGTCGCGACCATCGCCGCGAACCTGCCCGGCCGCCTCGAAGACGCCCGCGTGGCGCACAAGCGGCAAACACCGACCGACAGCCTGCCGGCCTATGACTGCATCCTGCGCGGCAACAAGCACCTTAAAGCGTACCGGCGTCACGAAGTCGCCGACGCACGGGCCGCGTTCGAGCGCGCCGTGGCGTTGGACCCCAAGAGCGCACGTGCCCGGGCCGGCCTCACCTTCACCTATATACAGGACTACTTTTGGGAAGACTTCGGTGCCCGCCTCCCCGGCCTTGAGCATGCCGAACGCGCCGTGGCGCTCGACCGGGACGAGCCCGAGGCGTTGCTCGTGTTGGGGCTCGCCCTGGCCAAGAACAGCCGCCCCGACGAAGGCGTGCGAATGCTTGAACGGGCGGTCGCCATCGTGCCCGCGAGTGTCGATATGACGACCATGTTGGGTATCGCCTTGGTCCATGCCGGGCGCCATGACGAGGCGCTGAAGGCATTTCAGGCATCGGCCCGGCTCGGTCTGTACCAAGTCGATTGGGCTCATGAGTTCACTGGTAACGCGCATTTTTTCCAGCGCCGCTTTGGCGAAGCCATCACCGCATACCAGCGCATCGTCGATCCGCCGTCATGGATTTATTCGTACCTCGCCGCCAGCTACGCCCACGACGGTGACGACGAGGCCGCCGCGCGGCAGGCGGAGGCCTACGAGCGGTCGCTGATCCAGGAACACGGCGAGCAAGCCGATGTGGCGCATTTCGTGAATGAGCAAGTCCTGGACATGAATCTCTACAAACGGCCCGAGGACAGCCAACTCATGATCGACGGATTCCGCAAGGCCGGACTTATCGACTGAATGAAACGCCGGGCGTCATTGCCCTGACGCCAGAAAGCTCTATACATCGGGCCTCGTCTTTCACCCATCAGGAACAACCATGAGACCCGATATCATGAAGGCCGTGCTGTTGACCGGCCATGGCGGGCTGGAGAAGCTCGAATACCGCGACTTCGTCATGCGGCCCCAGGCCGAGGCCGGCGAGGTGCTCATCAAGGTCGGCGCCTGCGGCGTCAATAATACCGACATCTGGACCCGCGAGGGCGCCTATGGCCGAGCCAACGATCCAGACGCGGAGTCGGGCTGGCGCCGTGAGCCGTTCCACTTTCCCCGCATTCAGGGCGGCGACATCGCCGGGCGCATCACCGACGTGGGTACGGGCGTGGATAGCGGCCGGATCGGTGAACGCGTGCTGGTCAACATGGCGCTCTACGCCGGGCCTGGCGACGGCCTGATCGAGGCCGGCTTTATCGGCAGCGAGCGCGACGGCGGATTCGCCGAGTACGTCGCCGTGCCGGCGGAGAACGCTCATGGGGCCGACTGTCCCTTAAGCGACGCCGAACTGGCGACCTTTCCCTGTTCCTATGTTACCGGCGAGCGCATGCTTAACCGCGCCCGGGTCGTCGCCGGCGAAACCGTGTTCGTCACCGGCGCCTCGGGCGGTGTCGGCTCGGCCCTGGTCCAGCTCGCCGCCCTGCGCGGCGCCCGGGTTGTCGCCCTGACCAGCGCCGGCAAGGAAGCCCAGGCCCGTGACATCGGCGCCGAGGTGGTCATCACCCGGGGCCAGGGCGACCTGGTGGAAGCGGTCAACGACGCCCTGGGCGACCGGCCGGTGGACGTGGTCGCCGACCTGGTCGCGGGCGATATGTTCCCCGATCTCCTGAACCTGTTGCGGCCCGAGGGGCGTTACGTCACCGCCGGCGCCATCGCCGGGCCCATGGTCGAACTCGACCTGCGCACGCTCTATCTGAGCCATCTGGAAATCATCGGCTCGACCATGGGCACGCGCAAAGAGTTCGTCGATCTCATGGGCTACATCACCCAGGGCCGCATCAAACCGCTGCTGGCGCAAACTTATCCGTTAGAGGATATTCACCGGGCCCAGCAGGACTTTTTGGACAAGAAGTTCTTCGGCAAGCTAGTGTTGATACCTTGACACCATCGGCCAAGAACTTGGCCGATGGGCGTTCAAACGGCACGCAGCCTTCCGCCATACGGTTGGCGACGCGCGATCGCGCTTGCCAGCGGTCACAATGACCGCTGGAATAGGACTAACCGGGGAAAGACAGCCATGACTGATTGGGGAGTATCGGAGCGCGCCGCGGCGCTCCATGCGGACGCGCTGGTGTGGGACAATCACGCCGGGTTCGAGCCCGAGCCCGATGTTGATCTCAACCAGCTCGAACAATGGCACGACGCCGGGATCGACTACCTGTCGGTCAATGTCGGCTACGACCGCCGTCCCTGGCAGGGCACCGCTATCGCCCTCGACGCCTACCGGGCCTGGATCATCGCCCATCCCGAAGGCTACAGCCTGTGCCAAACCGTCGCCGACGTGCGCCGGGCCAAGGCCGAGGGCAAGCTCGGTATAACCTTCGATATCGAAGGCATGGATTCGCTCAACGAAGATGTCGGCCAGGTCGAAGTCTTTTACCGCCTCGGCGTGCGCCAGATGCTGTTCGCCTACAACCTCGACAACGCGGCCGGCGGCGGCTGCCACGGCGCGAATGTCGGCCTCACTGAATTCGGCCGCCAGGTCATCGCCGAGATGAACCGGGTGGGCATGCTGGTCGATGGCTCTCACAGCGGCTACCGCACCACCATGGAAGCCATGGAAGTGACCGAGGCGCCGTTCATTTTCTCCCACGCCAATTCCCGCGTGCTGTGCGACCACGAACGCAATATCTGGGACGACCAGATCAAAGCCTGCGCCGCCACCGGCGGCATGGTCGCGGTCACCGGCATCGGCATTTTTCTCGGCGACGACGGCCCCACGGTGGACGGCCTGGTCCGCCACATCGACTACATGGCCGAGATGATCGGTCCCGACAAGGTCGGTATCGGTCTCGACTTCGCCCTCAACGACGAAGCCCTGACCGTGGATGGCGATCTGACCGACGACATCGGCGATTACTGGCCGGCCAGCCAGTACGGCGATGGCAAAATCGGCTTCATCTATCCCGAGGCGTTCCCGCGCATTACCGAGGCCCTGTTGGCCCGCGGCTATGACGACGATGAGGTTCGCGGCATCCTCGGCGAGAACTTCCTGCGGGTTGCCGGTGAGGTCTGGAAGTAGTCCTAGCCTGCCCGCGTCTTGCGTTCGCGGATGGTGATGAACAGGCCGCTGGAGACGATGACCGCGACGCCGGCCCAGGTCCAGGGTTCGGGAAAGTCGCCGAACAGCACGTAGCCCAATCCGGTGGAGACGACCAGTTCCTGGTAGGTTATAGGCGCCAACAGGGATGCTTCCGCGTGGTCCATGGCCTTGATCACCATGAAGTGGCCGGCGATGGCGATCAGCCCGGCGACGGCCATGAGAAACCAGTGAAAGGCGGTCGGCGTGACCCAGACCATGGGCAGCGCCACCGTCGTTACCACACCACCGATGATCGCCGTGAACGTCAGGGTCACCAGGGGGTCGTCAGCGCCCGACAGTTTGCGGGTGGTAAGCAACAACAGCCCGAAACTTACCCCGGCGCCCAAGGCATACAGCGCCTCCCACGGCACATGATCGAACGCCGGGCGCACCACCATCATGGCGCCGGCAAAGCCGACCACCACCGCCACCCAGCGCCGCGGCCCGACCCGCTCACCCAACAGCATCGGCGACAACGCCGTGACCACCAGGGGCGCGATAAACACCAAGGCAATAGCATCGACCAGCGGCATGGTCTTGAGGGCGGCGAAAAACAGGACGGTGACGAGAAACATGAAGCAACTGCGCAATAGCTGGAGTTTGGGCTGACGCGGCCACCAATGACGCCACTCGACAGACCACAGCAACACCGGCACCATGATCGCCAGGTGAAAGAACACCCGGGCCCATACCACCTGGAGCACCGGGTAGTACTGCAGCAGAATCTTGGCGATGGAGTCGACGATCGGTAGAAAGGTGAATGCCCCGAGCATCAGCAGCACACCGGTCAGCGGCCGCGAGGCCGGCCTACCCACGGCTGGATTGTCCACGACTGTCAGCCGCCCCAGATTTCGCCGAGCACCCGCAGGAAGTTCTCGCCCAGCAGGCCGCGAATATGGCCCTCCTCCCAGCCCCGGTCGACCAGCGCCTCGGTAATATGCACCAGCCCGGTCTGGTCGGTACATTCGCGAATGTAGCGGCCGGCGATTTCGTTGCCGAAGGCGGCCACATAGTCGCCGATGAAGGCGGCCGAGCGGGCCAGGGTCATTTCCGTTACCGCCTTGACCACCGCCAGGTCGCTGACCGCCGGCAGATCGGTACCGATACCCACATGGTCCGGCCCGACCAGATCGACGATGTAATCAAGCTGGCGCAGGTAGTCATCCAGGGTCGGCGGCTTTTGCGGGTCGCCAGTCCAGCACATGGCGCCGTAGACGCTGGTGCCGATGACCCCGCCACCGGCGGCCACTGCTTTGATCTCTTCGTCCGACTTGTTGCGCGGACTGGCCACCACCGCCTCCGCATTGGCATGGGTGATGAGCACCGGTTTGGTGCTGACCTCGGCGGCCTTGAGGGTGGCGCGCTTGCCGACATGGCTGAGATCGACGGCGACGCCGAGATCGTTCATGACGCCCACCGCCGCTACCCCAAGATCGCTGAGACCGCCGTCCTCGGGCTCGAGACAGCCGTCGCCCATGAAGTTGCGGCGATTATAGGTCAGTTGCATGACACGCAAGCCAAGACGGTGAAATAGGGCGATGCGATCCAGGTTGTCGCTGATCGCCCGCATGTTCTGCCAACCCATGATCAGACCGACCTTACCGGCGGCGCGGGCAGCGGGAATGTCGGCCGCCGTCTCGATCAGGCGCCACGGGCAATCAGGCGCGGCGAGACGCGCCGCCCAGGCGGCCATGTCCTCGATCGTGCGCTCCAGGTCGCCTTCGAAGTGGCTGACGGTCAGATTGGTGGCGCCGATGTTGGCCGCCTTGAGACCGTCGGCATAGCCGTCGCTCATGAAGGTCAGGCCGTCGATGATGAGAGCGTCTTTGTGCAGCGCCTGGGCGTCCATGGGATTTGCTCCTGTCTAGGTAAAATGCGGTCTTACGTCGGTGGCAAAACGCTCCATGGCGCCAAGCACGTCGTCATGGGCGGCGCCGAAGCTCATGTTCAGCATCATGTCGTGGATGCCGAGCTCGGCGTAGGGGCCAAGCCTATCGATACATTCGCTGGCGGTGCCGATGATCAGCACCTTGCCGACATCGTCCAGGGTCTCGTTGGTCTCAATGGGTTTGATGGCGCCGTTGAGGACCTCGCCGGGGGTGTTGTAGACGTTGACGAAACGCTGATGGTTGGCATGAGCGAGCGCGATCTTTTCGCGCCGGTCGGCGTCGTCCTTGGCCACATAGAGCATTTTAAGCATGGACAGCATGCGCCCCGAGGCGGCCTCGCCGGCCTCGGCCACGCCCTTGTGGAAGGCCTCGACCTGAGCCACCACCCTCTCGAACGGCTCGCGCAGCGGTGTCGTCATGATGTCGTAGCCGTTGAGCACCGAATGATAGATCGCCACCGGGTTGACCGCCGCCATCCAGATCGGCGGATGGGGCTGCTGCACCGGACGCGGCGTAATGGTCAGGACATCGAACTTGTAATAGTCGCTGTCCCACGACACCTCGGCCTCGCTCATCAGCTTCTTGAGCAGGGCCAGGCCGTCGTCGAACATGGCGCGGCTTTCTTCCACCGGCACGTTGAAGCGGTCGAACTCGTAACGGAAGGCACCGCGCCCGACGCCCAGTTGTATGCGCCCGTCGGTCAGGCAGTCGGCCTGGGCGATTTCGCCGGCCAGGCGGCGCATGTCGAGGAAGGGCAGCACCAGAACCGAGGTGATGAACGGCATGCGCTTGGTCACCGAGGTCAGCTTGACCGCCGTCAGCAGCGGGCTGGGATGGGTCAGGTAATTGATAAAATGGTGCTCCGGAATGCCGAGCATGGCGTAGCCGAGTTGCTCGGCCCGCGCCGCCTGGACCAGCATCTCGTCGTACATGACCTTGAAGTGAATGCTGGTATCCGGCCAATAACACGGCAGGTAAAAACTGAACTGCATCTCGATCCTCCTCCCGGCACGGGACCGCACCGTCCGGGCCCGAGTGTGTCAAAGGAGGCGACCCGGCGTAAGAGGAAAATTTAGCCGGCTAGTGAGAAGCCCGGCGAAGCGCCATGGCGTACAGCGCAATCAGGCAGAGCGCACCGACCTGAACACCCAGGTTGGAGCCGCTGATCCTGACCAGGAACGGCGTCATCCAGGCGAGCACCAGAACCTCGCGCTCCCAGGGCAGCCAACCGCTCCGATAACCCTGCCAGGCCAGCAGGCCGATAGCCACGGCCATGACCATGAGGTCGTACTCGTAGAGGTAGGGCGAGACCAGCAGGGTCCCGGCCACCAGCAGCGCCATGGTCGCCGGGGTGACGCCGCGCTTCCACCAGAGCCAGGCCACGG
>JAYGEF010000290.1:0-6721 GCA_046582535.1 Alphaproteobacteria bacterium | reverse complement strand
CGTGTGCTCTTCCGATCTTCACGGCCTGGTCAACAACGCCGGTGTGTCGCCCAAGACCGATTTCAAGGAACGCCTGGGCTGCCTCAATGCCGACTTCGACGTCTGGCGCGAGGTTTTCGAGCTCAACTTCTTCGCGCCCCTGCGCCTGGCGCGGGGTTTTGCGGCGGCCCTGCACCGGGGCTCCGGCGCCATCGTCAACATCACCTCGATCGCCGGCCACCGGGTCCACCCGTTTGCCGGCAGCGCCTACGCCACGTCCAAGGCGGCGTTGTCGGCCCTGACCCGCGAGATGGCGGCTGAGTACGCCCACCTTGGCGTCCGGGTCAACGCGGTGGCGCCGGGCGAGATCGAAACCGCCATGCTGTCGCCCGAGACCGAAGTCATGATTCCGCGCATTCCGTTGCACCGCCTCGGCGTGCCGTCGGACGTGGCCGGCGCTATTTATTACCTGTGTTCCGACGATTCGACCTATGTGACGGGCACCGAGATTATGGTCGCTGGCGGCCAGCACGTCTTTTAGGACGCGAGCAAATCGGGCCAGCGTCCGACCGGTTCCCAACCAAGAATTTCACGGGCATGAGCGATATCGATGAGCCCGGCGCCGGGATTCTGATTGTACAGCTCGGCCTTGCGCACGTTCGGCAGGGTGCCGAACATGCGCGCCGCGTGGGCCAGACTGTCCGCCGGGCCAATGGTGTCGGCGGCGGCGACGTTAAATACTTCGCACGGCGCCATGTCAGCCTCTAGTGCCAGCCGGAAGCAGCGCGCCACGTCTTCAGGGGTCACGTAGGAGCGCAGGATCGGCAGCGGCCATTCGAGAACGCCGGGATAGGCGTTGGGATCGCCGGCCGGATCGCCGTCATCGAGTTTGGCCCGGTTGTCGAGAGCGCCGATCTCCTCCGGCAAGGTCACCAGGGTCGGACGCAGGCAGGCGATGGTGGTAACGCCGCGCCGGGCGAAGCTTCGGGCGGTGTCCTCATTGACCGCCTTGCTCAAGCCATAGGCGCCGATGGGTGACCGGGGATGGGCTTCATCGACGGGCAGATAGCGTGGCGGGTGCGCCAGGTTGTCGTGCTCGATGCCGATAGCGGCGGAGCTTGAGGCGATGGCGGCCCCGCGAATGCCGAGCTCAAAGGCCGCATGGAGCACGTTCCAGGTGCCTTGAACGTTGACCTCGAAGAACGTTTTGGGTGATGCGTCAATGCCACCGGCGATGCCGGCCAAATGAACAAGCCCGTCGCAGCCGTCGAGTGCCGCCATGACCGCATCGAGGTCGAGTACATCGAGGCTTGGCCGGCCGTCGCCCGGCGCCAGATCGAGCAGGGTGACCGAGGCATGGCGCTCGATTTCGGCGGCGACGTAGGCGCCCAACCAGCCGGCCCCACCGGTTATCGCGATACGATCAAGTTTCATGGTTGCCGTTATAGCAAAGTCCGGACAAAAGAATGGCCCCGCACAAGGCGGGGCCGGTTGAATTTTCGATTTGTCGCCGCTGCGGCTAGAGGCCCAGCTTGACGTCTTCCCAGGCCTTGTCCCACATATCGCGGATCGGGCTTGGCGAGGCGAAGATCGAATCCTTGATCAGCGCCGACGGATTGGAAATCCCGAGATCCTGGAGACGCTCGGCCGAGACCAGGTCGAAGGCCTTCTGGTTGGCGTGACCGTAACCGTATTCGTCGATCAGGAAGAAGCCGGTTTCGGGCGCCAGGAGCGAGTTGAGTGCATCGTAGACCAGCCCTTCATCAGCCTCGCCGACGTTGGTCATGACCCAGACCGCAAACCCGGGTGATCATACCTTCCTTGGGTGCCGCCATGCGTACGGGATAGCCGTCGCGCTTGAGCGACACCGCGGCGTCGTTCCAGCACATGGCCATATCGATTTCGCCGTTGGCCATGGCGTTGATGAACTCGGTCGGTGATTCCCAGTAGAAGCGCACCATCGGGCGCTGGTCCTGGAGGTGCTTGACCGACTTGTCGAGCTCGGCCTCGGTCATCTGGTAGGGATCCTTGATGCCGAGCGCCAGGGCGCCGGCCGAGATGCTGCCGATACCGTCCTGCATGGAGATGCGACCCGCGTACTGGGGGTCGAACAGCCAGTTCCATGACTCTTCCGAGGGATCGCGGTCGATGACGTCGGTGCGATAGCAGATCGAGGTGTTGCCCCAGTCGAACGGCATCAGATAGGTCAGGCCGTCGTCCTCGAGAGTCACGCCCGCCATGGTCTGCAGGCGCGGCCAAATGTTGCCCCCACTCTTCGATCCGTGACGGATCGATGGCCTTGAGGATACCGGCGTCGCGGTAGGTCTTGGTCTTGGTGGTGCAGGGGTGCATGGTGCCGGCGGCGTAGCCGGTGCGCACCTTGTGCATGGCCTCTTCCTGGCCCGAGAAGAAGTTG
This sequence comes from Alphaproteobacteria bacterium, assembly GCA_046582535.1. Lineage (GTDB taxonomy): Bacteria > Pseudomonadota > Alphaproteobacteria > JAAXGF01 > JAAXGF01 > JAYZAP01. Next base: position 4,326 of record JAYGEF010000290.1, on the reverse strand, counting down.
AACGAGGGCATCACGCCATGCTTCTTGAGGTAGGGTTGATACATGCCCTCGACTTCATAACCCGACCAAGTGTACATCACCACTTCGCTGGGGTCCGACGACGCCAGAGCCGGATTGCTCAGCATGGGCGTCGCCATGGCGCCAATGCCAAACCCGACCAATGCCTTGTTGATCTGACGCCGGGTTATGTCGCGATTAGCCAGCCTGCTCTTGAATTCCTGAATTTTAACGGGAAACCTCCCTATTCCGTGTTTTGCAAAAATGTACCGTTAGTCTGGCATGAAATCAGGTGTAATCTAAGAAAATTCCTGCTGATCAGGCGGAACTGCCCATGGACGAGCGTGAACATCCAAGAGACGATAATCTGAGGCTGATTTTGGCTGAGGGTCACGAGGAATGGCTGTACGAGAAGATGGCCACAACCAACCAACGTATTGTCGTGGTGCTTGCGGTTTTGGCGGTCGCCCTGCTGTTGCTGGCAGGCACCCTGGAGTTTGAGACCATCGGCAACAACTTAGACGGCTTATTCACCGAACTGTTTGTTATTCAATTGCTGGCGTTCGCGGTTGTACCCGTTTGCGCCATCGAGGCGGTTCGCAATTGTTTTGTGCTTCGAAGATACCAAGCCAGTCTGTTGGATCACCGGGACTTTCTCAGGCACTACAACCGAAATTGAAGAACCGCCGGCAATAGGGAGGGGGAAGCCGATCATGCCAACCATGCTCGTGACCGGTGCAAACCGGGGAATAGGGTTCGAGTTCGTCCGCCAGTACGCCGCCGAGGGCTGGACCGTCCATGCCGGCGTGCGCAACCCGGCGGCAAGTTCGGCGTTGCAGGCGTTGGGGCTGGAACGGCTCACCATTCATCCGCTCGATGTGGACAACCGTGACCAGATCAAGGCTTTGGCCGCAAAGCTCAAGGGCGAGCCCATCGACCTGCTCATCAACAATGCCGGCCTGTGGGCTGGCGACGATGAAAAGTACGGCCGCTTCAGCGACGAACAATGGATGGCCCAGTTCAACACCCATGTGTTCGGCACCATGGCCATGTGCGAGGCCTTCGTCGACAACGTCGGGGCCAGCGACAACAAGCTGATGATTAATATATCCAGCGGCAACGGCAGCCTGGGCTGGGCCATCGGCGTCGGCGACTATCCCTACGACACCACCAAGGCGGCGCTTAACATGGTCGGCCGGCTCCTCGCCGTGCGCCTTAAGGATCGCGGCATCACCGTGGTCTCCATGACGCCGGGGAATGTGGCCACGGATATGTCCGGCCCTGGTGCGGACCTGACACCCGAGGAAAGCATTGACTGCATGCGCCGGGTCATCGCCGGCCTCGACCAAAGCCATAGCGGCGCCTTCATGCGCTACAACGGCGATATCGCCCCCTGGTAGGAAACCGAACTATGACGAAGACCGTTCTCATCACCGGCGCCAGCCGCGGCGTCGGCCTCGAATTCTCCCGTCAATATGCCGCCGACGGCTGGCGCGTCCACGCCTGCTGCCGCAATCCGCAAGGCGCCGCCGCCCTCAACGAAGCTCTTGTTGGTCATGATAGCGTCGTCCACGCCCTCGACGTGGCGGAGCGCCAATCCATTGCCGATCTCAAGGCAGAACTTGGTGGCGAGGCTCTGGATGTCCTGATCAACAATGCCGGTGTCAGCGGCGGTGATCATCAGACCTTCGGCGACGTTGATTACGAGGCTTGGGCCGAGACCATGCAGGTCAACGCCTTCGGGCCCTATCGGGTGACCGAGGCCCTGGTCGACAACGTGGTCGCCAGCGAGACCAGGACCATCGTCAATATCTCAAGCCAGATGGCCAGCCTGACCGAATGCGACGAGGGCGACGAGTTCATCTACCGCTCGAGCAAGACCGCCCTCAACATGGTGTCGGTCAACCTGGCTCATGACCTGGGGCCGCGCGGTATCACGGTGCTGGCGTTTCATCCGGGCTGGGTGCGAACCGACATGGGCGGCCCGGAGGCACCGATCACGGCCCAGGAAAGCGTCACGGCCCTGCGCTCCAGCATCGCCGCGACAAGCCATGCGGATAACGGGCGGTTCCTCAATTACGACGGCACGGCGCTGCCCTGGTAGCGCCCTACATATCCCCCGGTACGCCATAGGACGGCGCCGCCACCGGGTTGGTGGCGCGGGTGATATAGGCGTCCATCTCGGGCCTGTAGACCTCCCAGAGCTGCCTCAGCTCGGGGATCGGCGTATCGTGCCAGTCGACCCGTAAATCGACGATGGGGAAGAGGTGGCGATGAACCACATAGACCCCGGCCGAGCGCACGTCGCCCTCCTCGCCGCCCGCCGCCAGACCGGCTTCGACGCCCTGGATCAGGCGCTCGGCGAGATGGCCGTCGGGCGTTGCCGAAAACGCCTCGACCATCATGGCCGGCACGTCCTCGGACGACAGGATATTGCCGGCGGCGACGCAACCGGCGCCCTCGACCACCCGGTTGGTGCCCAGGGTGCCGGAACCCGAATACCAGGCGGTGCGGCCGTCCTGGTCGACCGCCGCGAGTTGGCGGACTTCCGGGTGGGCGTTGGAGGCGACAATTTGATCGATGGCCCCCTGCGCGTTGTAACCCCTGGCCAGCAGGTCGACACCGATGGCGCCGAGCCGCGGATCGGTAATATTCTGGGTCGCGATGACCCCGGCGCCGGCCCGAACCCAGACGCCGCAGCGGGCGGCCACGCAAACGCTCGACGAGGTTACCGCGGTGCCGAACATGTTGGTTCGCGGGCAGTGGCCGGAGATGGAGAAGGTCATGGTTAGGCGCTTTCCGACGGCCGGCCACGGGGTTCGTCATCGGGGACCACCGCTTCGACGTCGATCTCCATGAGCATCTCGGGCCGGGCGAAGGCCTGAACGACCAGGCCGGTGGAGCACGGATAGATGCCCTTAAGGTGCTTGCCGATAACCTGATAGACCTCGTCGCGATAGCGCGGGTCGAGCAGGTAAATGGTGATCTTGCAAATGTGCTCGAGCTTGCCGCCGGCCTCTTCGAGCAACTGCTTGACGCATTTCATGGCGTTGTCGGCCTGGGCCCCGGCATCGCCGATGCCGACCATTTCGCCGTCCAGGGTGAAGCCGGTCTGGCCGCGCATGAAGATGTAATTGCCGGCACGGACCACCATGCAGAGGTCGTTATCGAGACTCTGGTCCGGGTACATGTCCTTGGTGTTGAACTTACGGAAGCGCTGGTGCGCCATGGTTACACTCTCCTTTGAACCGGTCGGTACTAACGCTTCCAGACACCCTCTCGGGTGAGATCGTCCATGACCTCGGTGACGCTTTCGCGCAGGGTCTCGCCGATGGTGGCGATGTGCTGCTCGGTCAGGGTCAGCGGCGGTGACAGGATGTTGAGGTGACCCAGGGGCCGGACGATCAGGCCGCGCTTCTGACAGGCCTTGGCGATCCGGCCGCCGGCGTCGACTTCATCGGGCAACAGCTCCTTGGTCTCGCGGTTGGCGACGCTCTCGATGCACATCATGAAGCCCTTGCCACGGACATCGCCGATCAGCTCAAGATCGCTGAGATCATGGAGAGCCTGCTCGAAGATCGGGCCGACCTTGCGGATATGACCGCAGATGTCCTCGCGTTCCATGATTTCCAGGTTCTTCAGGCCGGCGGCGCAGGCCACCGGATGGGCTGAATAAGTGAAGCCGTGGAAGAAATGGCTGCCGGGTGCGCTGATGACGTCGAAAATCTCGTCGGAGATGATGGTCGCCGACAGCGGCTGATAGCCCGACGAGATGCCCTTGGCGCTGGTGATGATATCGGGCTGGATATCGAACACGTCCTTCGAAGCGAAGATATGGCCAAGCCGCCCAAAGGCGGTGACCACCTCGTCGGAGATATAGAGCACGTCGTACTTGGTGCAGATGTCGCGGGTCATCTTGTGATAGCCCTCGGGCGGCACGATATTGCCGCCGGCGCCCATGATGGGCTCGGCGATGAAGGCGGCGACATTCTCCGGCCCCAGTTCGAGGATTTTGTCCTCCAGGTCCTGGACCTTGGCGTCGCGGAATTCCTCGACCGTCATGCCGTCGGGTCGGCGATAGGTGTAAGGCGCGGGGATGTGATGGACGATGTCCGAGACCACATCGAAGTCGGCGTGGAACACCGGATTGGTCAGGGTCATGGCGAGATAGGTCGAGCCGTGATAGGCGTGCTCGCGGCTGATGATGTGCTTCTTATTGGGCTTGCCCCGGCGATTGTTGTAGTGGTGCACCATGCGAATAGCCGTGTCATTGGCGACCGAGCCGCCGGTGCCGAAGAAGATGCGGTTGAGGTTGCCCGGCGCCCGTTC
>JAYGEF010000230.1:0-5406 GCA_046582535.1 Alphaproteobacteria bacterium | reverse complement strand
CACCGCGTTGACGATGCTGGGAAACTCGACCAGGGCGCCGTCGCCCATCAGCTTGACCACCCGGCCCTTGTGGGCCGCCACCTGGGGCGCGAAGACATCCCGGCGCAGCGCCTTGAGCGCCGCCAGGGTGCCGCTCTCATCGGCCCCCATGAGCCGCGAGTAGCCGGCCACGTCGGCCGACATAATCGCCGCCAGTCTGCGCTCGTTGTCCGCCACTGTCCCCTGGTCCCCTACGGTTGCGGTCGGCAGTTTAGGAGAGCGCGGCAGGTTAGTCTAACGGCCTGTTAACCTGAATCCAGTAATATGGCGACGCTTGGCTCCATCGGTTGGAGGCGAGATGAAGTGTCTGCACGAAGCAGAGATTGATGACAGCGGAAGGTATCCGAGCACTATGAACAACGACACAAAGACACCGCATCGCCGCCGTCTGGTCGACCGCGTCGGCGACGCCGTGCGCGATGCCATTAAGAGCGGCCGCCAGGAGTTTGCCGCGAACCTGGAAGCAATCCGCGATTCGGTCATCGAGTCCAAGCTCGCCGAGGGTTTCGGTCCCCGGCCTAATGATGAGTTCAGGGACTGGCTGGATCGGCGTTACGGCAAAGATAACAAGCTGATCCGCACCCCGACCCTGACGGCCTGAGGTCGCTCTAGGTCGCGGCGGGGTCGGGCACGACGTTGCGCCGCAAAAAGTAGATGAAGATTAGCGCCGTCGCGAACATCGTCAGGCTGTAGGTCGCGGCGGGAATGACCGCGCCGCCGCCGCCGAACAGAAGCGTCGCCACGACGATTGCCAGGGTTCCGTTCTGCAGCCCGCACTCGATGGTAATGGCGACCCGCTGGGGTCGGCCGGACCCGAACAGCGAGCCGAGCAGCCAGGCGAGCCCGAGCATCACCATATTGAGCGCCAGGGTAATCAGGCCGGCTTCCGCATAATAATTGACGATGTTGTCGCGCTCCTGAAATATGGCGCCCAGTAGGACGACAACAAACAGGAACGCCGAAATCTTTCGCGCCGCCGGCTCGAAGCGTAGGGCGAACCGTTCCGCGTAATGGCGCACCGCCAGGCCGATCAGGACCGGAACGGTGACGATCAGGAATACACTGATGGCGATCCGGGCGACCGATACGTCGCCTTCGACGGCTTGGCCAAAAAACTGGCCATAAGAAAATCCGACGATCAGTGGGATAGTCAGCACGCTTAAGAGACTGATTACCGCCGTCAACGAGATCGACAGCGCCACGTCGCCGCGGCCGAACGCGGTCAGCAAATTCGAGGTCACGCCGCCCGGCGCGGCCGCGATGATCATAACACCGAGGGCGATTTCCGGGGACACCGGCCAGATCGACACAAGGGTGAACGCGACCAGAGGCAATAGAACAATCTGGGAGACCGCGCCGACGAAAAAGTCCTTCGGCTGGCGGGCGACACGGGCGAAGTCGCTCATCGTCAGCCCGAGTCCGAGGGCGAACATGATGAACGCCAGCGCAAGTGGCAGAATGACGTCGGTTACGATACCCATGGCAGTGACCTATCGATTGTCCATAAAGCGACTCGACCCGACCGACCATAGCACTTCCCAGGCCCGGCCGCTTCATTGGACCTGCCGCAACGCTTGATCGACCAAGTAACGGAGTCCGTCCCGCATGCTTTTCTCATTGGGATGGCCCGCGGCCCACCCGGCGAAGGCGTGCACATGGCGCAAGGCGGTGTACAGGTCCCAGTAGGGCAGGGCGGCCAAATCAAGTTTCGCGCCGCGCACATAGTGATCGGTAAATTGCGCCCTGGCGTCTCGCCCGAAGGCCCAAAGGACCTCGGTCCTGGACACCGCCAGATCGGCCAGGGGGTCGCCTGTTTTGGCGCCCTCCCAATCGATTATGCCGGTGATCCGGCCGTCCTGACAGATGACATTTCCCGGCCAGTAGTCGCCATGGAGCAACGCATCGGGATTGTTCTGAGCGGGCGGCCAGGCAGTCTCCAGAACCACCAGGATGTCGTCCAAATAGGGCAGCGTCTCCGCCACCGCCTTGCCGCCCCGCGCCGCAATGAGCCGGGCGACGTGGCCGCTGACGGACGGCAGGAACGAAAAGTCATGGCTGGCACAATCAAGTTTGTGAATCCGGCACAAATGGTCGGCCATTTGCCCGAGATAGGCAGGCAGATCATGGGGCGCGAAATCGGTGTCTCCTTCGACGAATTCCATCACCATGCCGGGCTCGGTCAGAAACTCACCCGGGGCGTCGAGATAGACCGGCCCCGGTACGGCCAGTTTTTGTGCTGTCAGGATCTCCAGCAACCTGTATTCGTTGCGTACCATCCGCGTGGCTGCCTCGCGGTCGCCGTCGCCGTACTGACGCACCACCAGTTTATGACGGGCGCCATCCGGCCCTGATATTTCCATGACCGTAACCCGCGCCGAAAAGCCACCGTCCAACGGCCATGCCCGAACAAGGCGCCCTCCCGGTATGGCGGCCTGGGCCAGTCGAGCATAGGTATCGCGGGTTGGATGCTTAACCATGGCGGGTGTGCCCGGCGCTCCTCAGCGCTGAGCGGTTTGCCAATTCTTGGCGCGGTAGACCGGCGCGTCGGAGGCCGGCAGGGGGTCGCGGCCGCGGATCGCGTCGGCGGCCTTTTCGGCGATCATTATGACGGTCGCGTTGAGGTTGGCGGCGACCACGTGGGGCATGATCGAGGCGTCGACCACGCGCAGGGACCCCATGCCGTGGACCTTAAGCTCGCCATCGACCACCGCCATGGCATCGGTGCCCATCTTGCACGAACAGGACGCATGGAATTCGGTCTCGCCCCGGGCTCGCACGAAGGCGTCGATTTCGTCGTCGCTTTGGACCTCGTCGCCGGGCGCCAGCTCGCGGCCCCGGTAGGGTTCCATGGCCGGCTGGGCGATGATCTCGCGGGTCAGGCGGACGCCGTCGCGCATCTCCTGGCGGTCGCTCTCGGTCTGGCAGTAATTGAACTGGATTTCCGGGTGCTCGCGCGGGTCTCCTGAGCGCAGCTTGATGTGGCCCCGGGCCTCGGGGCGCATCTGGCTGAGATGGACCTGGAAGGCGTGGCCCTCGATCGGCTGGCTGCCGTCGTAGTTCATGGCGATGGGCATGAAGTGATACTGCAGGTTGGGAAACTCGATGCCCGGCCGGGTGCGGATGAAGCCGCCGGCTTCGAAGGCGTTGGAGGCGCCGACACCGGAGCGAAACAGCATCCATTGCAGGCCGACCATGAACCGGCCCAGGGGCTTGCTGGCGGGATACAGGCTGATCGGCTGGGTGCATTCGTACTGCAGGGCCAGGTCGAGGTGGTCCTGGAGGTTTTCGCCGACGCCGGGCAGGTCGTGGACCACATCGATGCCGTGGCCCTTGAGCTCGGCGCCGTTGCCGATGCCCGACAGCATGAGCAGCTGGGCCGAGTTGATGACGCCGCCGCACAGGATGACCTCGCGCCCGGCGTGGGCGGTGCGGGTCTTGCCGTTCTGTTGGTATTCGATGGCGGTGGCGCGCTTGCCGTCGAACAGGATTTTTGTCGCCAGCACCTTGACCTCGAGGGTGAGGTTGGCGCGCTTGAGGGCGGGATAGAGATAGCCCCGGGCCGCGCTGCCCCGCTGGCCGCCGCGAACAGTCATGTCCATGGGCCCGAAGCCCTCGTGCTGGTAGCCGTTCTGGTCCGTGGTGCGCGGGTAGCCGGCCTCGACTCCAGCCTCGATGAAAGCGTCGTACATGGGGTTTTTACGAGCCCCGCGCACCACGTTGAGCGGTCCGCCCTGGCCCCGATAGGCGGGATCGCCACCGCCCTCGTAGTTTTCCGCCTTGATGAAATAGGGCAGACAGTGGGCGTAGGACCAATGAGCCAGGGAATTACTCGCCGCCGCCCAGGTGTCGTAGTCGAGCGCGTTGCCCCGCACGTAGGCCAGGCCGTTGATCGACGATGAGCCGCCGACCACCCGGCCGCGCGGGCAGATCATCTCGCGGTTGTCCATGTAGGGCTCGGGCTGGGACAGGTAGTCCCAGTTGAAGCGGTCGTCCTGCAGGGGCATCGATAGCGCCGCCGGCATTTCCAGGATGATATTCTTGTCCCACGGCCCGGCTTCGAGCACCAGCACGCTGACATGGTCGTCCTCGGTCAGCCGCCGGGCCAGGACGCAGCCCGCCGATCCGGCCCCGACAATGACATAATCGTAGGTTCTATCTTCGGCCATGGCGCGCCTCCGGGTCTACAGGTTGGGCCGGCGCTCAGGCGTATCGAGCCACGGCCGGGCGCGCTCGAAGGCGGCGGCGGCGCGGAACACGCTGACGTCGTCGAAGGTCCGCCCGACGATCTGCAGGCCCGTGGGCACGCCGTTGGCGGCATGGCCCGAGGGCACGCTCATGACCGGGCAGCGGCTCATGACGTTGAACGGATAGGTCATGACCCAGCCGAGCAAGGGGTCGACTTCGACGCCGTTGATGATCACCGGCTGGGTCGTCCAGTCGTGATCGGCGGGCACTGCGGGCAGCGCCGTGGTTGGGCAGATCAGCACGTTGTATTTCTCCAGGGCCGGGCCCAGGGTCGAATACATCTCGTCGGCATAGGCCATGGCGGCGAGGAACTCCTCGGCGGTGGTGGTGCGGCCGAACTCGGCCAGGGCGCGGGCGTAATTGGTCATTTCATGGCGATGCAGCGCCAGGTGTTTCGCCATGGAGCCGCCGAACAGGTGGCCGAGATGGGACATGGCGGCGCTCAACACCTTCATCGACCAGCCGAGATCGATCTCTTCGACCGTGCAGCCGAGCTCGCGGAAGGTCTGAACCGCGGCCTCGGTGTTGGCACGTACGTCCGGGTCGACCTCGCAGTACCCGAGATCGATGGAATAGGCAATTTTCCAGCCCTTGATGTTCTTGAGATCCTTGGGGATGGTCAGCTTGGGCCGCACCGTGGTGATGTCCTTGGGGTGGGGTCCGGCGATGCAGTTCTCGAACAGGGCACAGTCGGCCACGGTGCGCGCCAGGGGCCCTTCGTGGCAGTAGAAGTCCAGGTTGAAGCCGCCATCCTCGGGCACCCGGCCATAGGGTGGTTTGAAGCCGACCACGCCGGCGCAGGACGCCGGTATGCGAATCGAGCCGCCGATGTCGGAGCCGTTGGCCAGGGTTGTGGTGCCGGCGGCAAGCTGGGCGGCGCCGCCGCCGGACGAGCCGCCCGGCGTGTAGTCCAGGTTCCACGGGTTGCGCGTCACGCCCCACAGGCGCGAGTGGGTCTGGAAGAGCAGACAGAACTCGGGAGTCGCCGTGCGCGCGTGAATGATGGCACCCGCCTGCTCGAGCCGTTCGACCACGAAGCCGCTTTGCTCGCTCACATCGTCTTGGAGCAGGAGCGAACCCTGCGTAGAACGTTTGCCCCCCACTCCGATTTCATCCTTGATC
>JAYGEF010000229.1:0-4061 GCA_046582535.1 Alphaproteobacteria bacterium | reverse complement strand
CAGACACCCCCCCCCCCCCTGTAACAACCCGCGCTATGCGGCCGAGAGCCTAACAGAAAAACGCCTCCCCGACGCTCGACCCGAAATCCACGAGGTTTTTGTTGGAGGGCTGTGGAGCCAAGTAATGAGGTGGTCCGACTTTACTTGACTCCGCCCAGGTTAACCCTAGCGATATATGCTTCCGGGTGGGCCAAATCCAGCGGCGTGCGGCCTTTGACCCGCCGATATAATGCATCCAACTCGCGGTTCGATTCGAGGCGTTTGTGCGATGCATAAACCAAGACATTCTGACGCAACCACCAGAACACGGATGGGTCATTCCAGAGCCTGGTGGAGCAGAATGTCTCGATGATGCTCGGCGCATCCCTCGCGTTCGATCGCGCGGTCCATGACAGGTTTCCGGTGACCATACAGCAGCCGTTGCAACGCCAAATTCTGCGAGGGACGTTACGCTGGACACAACTACGCAATCACATGATCAACAACGGGCTGCAGCCAACCTAGGTGGACAAGGCCACGCTCGACGCCAAGCCTGTGTTGATCGGTTTACAGCTCGAACCCGAGGTGTCGGCGCCGCCCCTAAACGAGACCGCCAACACCGATGACTAGCGTTCAAGCTGGACTCGCCAGCGGTCGACCGCACCGGTCAACAGCCTGTCGATACCACCTCGCCGCGAAGCGTGTATCGCGGAACTCAGACCTCTTAGTAGCGAAATGTCTCTCAGCGTTCGACATCGGGTTCATGGCGTATTATGAGACTGGGGGACGACTCCTAGGTCTGTCAGGAATTCCCACGGAAAGCTCTACATGACGGGAAAGAAAATCCTGTTTCACACGGTCAACGGCAACGGTCTCGGCCATTTGGTGCGGACGGTGGCGATTGCCAATGCGGTCAGGCGCCGTGAACCCGACAGTCAGATCGTTATTCTGACCTCATGCGAGGAAACCGGCATCGCATGGCGTCAGGGTCATACCTGTATCAAGGTGCCGTCCCACGAGGGTATCCGGGTATCGGGTTATCCGCGGCCCCATATGCTCAGGGCGCTTTTCGCCATGACCCAGGCGGTTTTTGAAAACTTGCGGCCCGATGTCCTGTTCGCAGACGCCTTCCCCATCGGTGTCCACCGCGAGCTTGAGCCGATGTTCAACCAACCCAGCCTCCACAAAATTCTCAATTTCCAGTACTACGGCGGCATTTTCACGGCGCCCTATCTGGCGGCCATGACGCGATATGACCGAATCGTCGTGGCCTATCCACCAGTATTCCTCGATGCCCTGCCGGTAAAGCTTGGCGACGACGTCGAAATCGGACCGCCCGTGGTGTTCGGCGATGCCGATGGCCACTTTGATCGCGCTCAGGCCCGGCACGTGTTGGGTTTGCCCGCGGATGGGCCCCTGGTGCTGGCCACCTGCGGCGGCGGCGGCAACCCGGACACATCGCGGTTACGTGAGCGAATTATTACCCTTGCTCGGAGCCTGCCCGACATTGTCTTCGCCCTGCCACGGGGCCCATTGTCGATCGAAAGCAGGGGCGACGATTTACCGCCAAACGTCCATTCTTTTGTATACTTCCCCCTGTCGGAGTGTCTTGGGGCCTTCGATGCGGCGGTCGCGACCACCGGACACAATACGGTCTACGAACATCTTCGCGCCGGCATTCCCACCGTCTGGTGCCCACTTGGCATACCATCGAAGGACCAGGTGAATAATGCGACCAAACTGGCGGACAATGGCTTGGGACAGATGGCTGAACTCCCTGATTGGAGCGGAATCGAGGATGCTCTCATGAATCTCCTGGAGCCTGACGTAGCGCGCGCCATGGCGGCGAAAATGCGCGATCAGGGGCCCTTCGACGGCGCCGACAACATCGCCCGGATCATTCTCGGAGCCTGACTGTTGGCAATCAGATCCAACGATGACGGCGTCAACACCGCGCCCAGCGTAACGGTTATAACCGGCACGACCGGCAGTCGGCACCTTCATGACTGCCTGAAGAGCGTGCAGGATCAAAGCTATCCTCATGTTGAACACATGGTCGTCATTGACGGGCCCAAATTCAGCGCGGCGGCGACAACCATAATTGAAAGTGCTGGGAACTCTCGCCCCATACGCACCGTTCAACTGCCTTACAACACGGGACGGGACAGATTCAATGGACACCGCATCTATGGCGCAATGCCGTTTCTCTGTAACAGCAATTTCGTCGCCTATCTAGACGAAGACAACTGGTTCAATCCGAACCACATCGAATCGCTGATCAGCCTTATTGTCGATCATGAGCTGTTGTGGGCGTACGCGCTGCGCAACGTCGTTGACCAGAGCGGCTCGATCATCACCACCGACGACTGCGAAAGCCTTGGACGGTGGGCCGCGTGGGACGCGGCGAATCCAGACCATCCGGGCGCGCATCTGATCGACGTCAGCTGCTACATGATCAGCCGGCATCTGGCGACCCGCTTCTCCTGGGTGTGGAATCGGCGGACAAGACAGCCGGGGGTCAACGAAGTCGACCGGGAACTGTGTCGCAGGCTGATGAAATTCGCGGCCAGGTTCGAAACCACCGGCCAACACACGGTCAATTACCGCGTCGGCTCGACCGAACTTTCAGTCAACGAGAATTACTTCCTGAGGGGCAACAGGATAATGGCTAACAGGTATCCCGATGGCCTTCCCTGGCAGGCACCCGTCGTATGAGTCCATGACCTAGTTACGCGGCCCTCATGATCGGGTAAAATGAGGCAGCAGCAACACGCTTTGGAGTAAGACCCCCATGAAGACGGAAAAAGGCGACTCGGCCTTCACCGCCACCAGCCTCTACGGCACCGAGCCCCAGCCGACCTACGCCGGGGCGCAAAGTTTCATGCGCCGCAAATACACCCGCGACCTGACCGGCGTCGACGTGGCGGTCAGCGGTATTCCCTTCGACCTGGCCACCAGCAACCGTCCCGGCACCCGCTTCGGCCCGGCCGGGGTACGCGCCGCTTCTGGACAGCTCGCTTTCGGTGACGTCTGGCCCTGGGGATTCGATCCCTTCGACCGCCTCGCGGTGATCGACTATGGCGACTGCCATTTTGATTTCGGCTACACCGATCGCATGTTGACAAGCGTCGAGGCCCACGCCGCCACGATCATCGACGCCGGGGTCACCATGCTGACCATGGGTGGCGATCATTTCGTCTCCCTGCCCCTGCTGCGCGCCCACGCCAAGAAACACGGCCCGCTTTCCCTGGTCCATTTCGATGCCCACTCTGACACCTGGCGCGACGAAAACTATAACCACGGCACCATGTTCTTCCACGCCATTGAGGAAGGTCTGATCGATCCCAAGCGCTCGATCCACGTGGGCCTTCGAACCTACAATCCCGAGGATCACGGCTTCACGATACTCGAGGCGCCTTGGGTCCACGAACACGGCGTCGCCGCGACCATCGCCGAGATCGAACGGGTCACCGGTGGCCACAAGGCCTACCTCACCTTCGACATCGACTGCCTCGACCCAAGCTATGCGCCGGGCACTGGGACGCCGGTGGTCGGCGGGCTAAGCACCCACCAGGCGACGGCGATAATGCACGGCCTGGGGAACATGAACTTCGTCGCCATGGACCTGGTCGAGGTCGCGCCGATCTACGACATCGGCGAAATCACGGCCCTGGCCGGAGCCACCCTGATGCTCGATTTCCTGTGCCTGCGGGCGGCCGACATGGAACCGGTAAAACAGCCCGATAAGGCTGGCTGACCAGCCGCTCCAATGAGCGTTGCTCACCGCGTGTCGCTTGAAGCTGCGGTGGAACGTGGCGTGGTCGTCACGCGGTGCCCCATCGTACCGGCTAATTCGGTGGCTGAGTACACCATCGCCGTCATGATGTATCTCTGCAAAGGACTGTATTACGTCAATGGGCGCGGTGCGCGGGAGCTTCGATCCTTCGTTTTTGACGATATCGAAGGCAAGGCGTTGTGTATCATCGGTTTGGGCTCGATCGGCCGTTGCATCGCCGTCAAGGCTCGCCGCCTGGGGTTACGGGTTTTAGCCTACAACCGGTCGGACCGAAGTGCGTTTTGCA
>JAYGEF010000228.1:0-8062 GCA_046582535.1 Alphaproteobacteria bacterium | reverse complement strand
GCGGGAGCCCGCGTGGCGCTTGAACGCACTTACCAAAACGTTGAGTTCGCCGGACATTTGCGGTAACCACGCGGCTATGCGCATTCTCAGGCACTTTCATAACGTCGCCGAGGCGGACCGTGGCGCGGTTGTCGCCCTGGGTAATTTCGACGGCTTGCATCACGGCCACCGGACGGTGATCGGCGAAGCCGGTCGAATTGCGCGCGCCACCGGTGCGCCCCTCGGGGTGCTCACCTTCGAACCTCACCCGCGGCTGTTCTTTCAGCCCGATACGGTGCCGTTTCGCCTGACCCCGTTCCGTCCCAAGATGCGGCTGCTGGAAGAACTTGGCGTCGACATCACATACAACCTGCGTTTTGGTCCGGGCATCGCCGGCCGCCTGGCGCCGGAATTCGTCATCGACGTTCTGGTCGAGGGCTTTAGCATCAGTCATCTGGTGGTCGGTCCCAATTTCGTCTTTGGCAAGGGCCGCCACGGCAACGCCTATATTTTGCGCCAGATGGCGGCGCGCGAAGGGTTCGGCTTCACCGAGGTCGAGCCAGTGATGACTGGTGACCAGGGGGGCGCCAAAGGAGATGGCCGCATGTACGCCTCGACGGACATTCGGGTGCTGGTGCGGCGCGGCCAGGTTGACGAAGCCGCGGCGCGTCTCGGCCGGGCCTGGGAGATCGAAGCCCGGGTCCAACACGGCGACGCCCGCGGCACGACCCTGGGCTACCCGACCGCCAATCTGCCCGTGGTCGGCGCGCTTCATCCCGACCCGGGAATCTACGCCGTGCGCGTCGGCATGATCGAAAACGGCGTCTTCGGCTGGCACAATGGGGCCGCTTATATCGGCACCCGCCCGACCTTCGCCGGCGAGGAAACGTTGCTCGAGGTCTTCCTGCTCGACTTCAAGGGCGATCTCTACGGCAAGCGCCTGCGTGTCGCGTTTGTCGAGCGGGTCCGCGGCGATAAGGCGTTCGACAATCCGGAAGCCCTGATCGCCCAGATGGACCTCGATTGCGACCGCGCTCGGGAAATCCTCGGCCGCGAGACCGCCCCGCCTGCCCAGCCCGCCCTCGTCAACGCCTAGAGCGTCTTCAAACAATCACCCGACCCCGAAAGCCCGATCATGACGACAGACTATCGGCCCACCGTGTTCCTGCCCCAGACCGACTTCCCCATGAAGGCGAAGCTGCCTCAGCGCGAGCCCGAGATGCTGGAGCGCTGGAACAAGCTCGACATGTATCGCCGCCGCCGCGAGGCCGCCAAGGGCCGCGAAAAGTTCATCCTTCACGACGGGCCGCCCTACGCCAATGGTCATATTCACGCCGGCACCGCCCTCAACAAGGTGCTCAAGGACGTGGTCACGCGCTGTCAGCAGATGCTCGGCAAGGACGCCAACTATGTACCCGGCTGGGATTGTCATGGCCTGCCCATCGAGTGGCAGATCGAGCAGCAGTACCGCAAGGACGGCCGCGACAAGGATGCCGTCGATATCATCCAATTCCGCGCTGAATGCCGGGCCCACGCCGAAAAGTGGATCGCCGTGCAGTCGGCTGAGTTCCAACGTCTCGGCGTGGTCGGTGATTGGGACAATCCGTACCTCACCATGAAGCACGCGTCCGAGGCGCAGATCGCCCGGGAAATCGGCAAGTTCGCCATGAATGGCGGCCTCTACAAGGGCTCCAAGCCGGTCATGTGGTCGGTGGTGGAAAAGACCGCCCTGGCCGAGGCCGAGGTCGAGTACCACGACCATACCTCGACCACCATCCATGTGCGCTTCCCGGTGGTCACGCCGTCGGATTCGGTTCTTGAGGGTGCGGCGGTGGTAATCTGGACGACCACACCCTGGACCATCGCCGGCAACCGTGGCGTCGCCTTCGGCAACGATATCGAGTATGTGCTTTTCGAGGTACGAGAGACCGCCGAAGGTAGCCTGGCGAAAGTCGGCGAGCGCCTGGTCATCGCCGTCGCCCTCATGGACGAGGTATTGCAAGAAGCCGGAATCACCAGCACCTACGAAATTGCGCGGCTCACGGGCAGCGACCTCGCCGGCACCATCTGCGCCCATCCCTGGCGCGGTCAGGGCTATGACTTCGACGTGCCGATGATCGCCGCCGACCATGTCACCACCGAGGCCGGCACCGGCCTGGTCCACATCGCGCCGGGCCACGGCGCCGAGGACTACGTGGCCGGCATTGCCTTCGGCCTGGAGGTACCCGAGACCGTCGATGGCGACGGCACCTATTTCCCCCATGTGCCGCTGTTCGCCGGCCACCATGTGTTCAAGGTCAACGAGCCGGTTGCCGACAGCCTGGCCGAGGCCGGCGCCCTGTTGGCGCGTGGCAAGATCACCCACAGCTACCCCCATTCGTGGCGCTCCAAGGCGCCGCTGATCTTCCGCAATACGCCCCAGTGGTTCATCTCCATGGCGACCAACGATCTGCGCGACAAGGCCCTGGCAGCCATCGACCAGGTGCGCTGGGTACCCAAGGCCGGGCGCAATCGGCTGCGTGCCATGATCGAACAGCGCCCCGACTGGGTGATCTCGCGCCAGCGCGCCTGGGGCGTGCCCATCGCCGTGTTCGTCCACAAGGAGAGCGGCGAGTTGCTGCGCGACCAGGCCGTGCTCGACCGCATCGCCGACGCCTTCGAGGACGGCGGCGCCGATGTCTGGTACACCGCCGACCCGCAAAGCTTCCTGGGCGACGACTACGACGCCGCCGACTACGACAAGGTCGACGACATCGTCGATGTCTGGTTCGAGTCGGGCTCGACCCACAGCTTCGTGCTCGAAGCCCGTGACGATCTCGGCTCGCCGGCGGCGCTTTACCTCGAGGGCTCGGACCAGCATCGCGGCTGGTTCCATTCGTCGCTGCTGGAATCCTGCGGCACCCGGGGCCGGGCGCCCTACGACACGGTGCTGACCCACGGCTTCGTGCTCGACGGCAAGGGCCGCAAGATGGCCAAGTCCCTGGGCAACACGGTGGCGCCACAAAAAATTATCGACCAGTACGGCGCCGATATCCTGCGTATCTGGGTAGTCTCCTCGGATTACGCCGAGGATGTGCGCATCTCCGACGAAATCATGCGCTACCAGGCGGACTCCTATCGCCGCCTGCGCAACACCATGCGTTACCTGCTGGGCAATCTTACCGGCTTCGATGACGACGAGCGCCTGCCCCATGGCGAAATGCCCGAGCTCGACCGCTGGATGCTGCACCGGATCAGCGAGATCGACGCCGAGGTGCGGCGCTGCTGCCATGACTTCGACTTCCACACCATGTTCGCCGCCCTGCACACGTTCTGCGCCATGGATCTGTCGGCGTTCTATTTCGACATTCGCAAGGACGCGCTTTATTGCGACCCGGCATCGTCGGTCCGGCGCCGCGCGGCACGTACCGTGCTCGATAACCTGTTCAACTGCCTGACCGCCTGGTTGGCGCCGATCATTCCCTTCACCGCCGAGGAAGCCTGGCTCAACCGCTTCCCCAGCGACAGCGACAGCGTGCATTTGCATCTATTCCCCGAGATCCCGGCGGCATGGCACGACCATGCCCTGGCCGAGAAATGGGCCAAGGTGCGGGCGCTGCGCCGGGCGGTCACCGGGGCCCTGGAAGTCGAGCGCCAGGAGAAGCGCATCGGCTCCAGCCTTCAGGCCATGCCCACGGTCTACGCCACCCCGGACTATGTCACCGCCATGGTCGGTCTCGATCTCGCCGAGATCAGCATTACCTCGACGGCGACCTTGGCCGAGGGCGCCGCGCCCAACGGCGCGTTCGCCATCAACGACGTGGCTGGCATCGGCATCATTGCCGGCCTCGCCGACGGCGACAAATGCGGCCGCTGCTGGCGGGTGCTCCCCGAGGTCGACGGCGACGGCGCGTTGTGCGGCCGTTGCACCGACGCGGTGGCGGCCAGCGATGCCGAGCCGGTCGTTTCCGAGGACGCTTGAGGACCGCCGTGCTGAGACTCGGCCTGGGCATCGCGGCGGCGGTGGCGGTCGCCGACCAAGTGGTCAAATGGTGGGCCATGGACGCCCTGATGGTGGCGGCGCAAGCCATCGAGGTGTTGCCGTTCTTTAATCTCGTCATGGTGTGGAACCGGGGCATCAGCTTCGGCATGTTCGGCGGCGGCGCGCTGCCGCCCTGGCTGCTTGCCGCCTTCGCCGGGGCGATCGCCGTGGGTCTCGGTATCTGGCTCGCCCGGGTCGAGACCCGGCTGCTTGCCGTGGGCATCGGCCTGGTCATCGGCGGCGCCCTGGGCAACATCGTCGACCGCCTGCGGTTCGGCGCGGTCGCCGATTTTCTCGACTTTCACGTGGCCGGCTATCACTGGCCGGCATTCAATCTGGCCGACGCGGCGATTACCATCGGCGTCGTCCTGCTGCTCATCGATGCCTTGCTCATTAGTCGCGAAAGGCCTACATAAACAGGCATGATTCCGATCCGTGGACAACGCACCCGTGCCGTCACCGTGACCACCTGCCTGGTGGCACTGGTGCTGGCTTTGGGCGGCTGCGAACAGGTCAAGAATCAACTCGGCATGGGCAAGACCTCGCCCGACGAATTCAACGTGGTAACCCGGGCGCCCCTGACCCTGCCACCGGACTACACCCTGAGGCCGCCTGACTCGGCCGCCGTCGGGCCCCAGGAAACGTCCGTACAGGATCAGGTCAAAGAGGCGCTTTACGGCGGTGCCAGCGGGGCCATCATCAGCGCGGCGACGGCGGGCGAAACCGCGTTGCTGTCCCACGCCGGCGCCGACGACGCCATGGATAATATCCGCCAGGTGCTGAACGAAGAAAATGCCATCTACGCCGACAGCGACCAGGCCTTGATCGACTCGCTGATCTTCTGGCGCGATAACGTCGGCACCGAAGTGGTGGTCGATCCGGCCCAGGAGAACCAGCGTCTGCAGGAAGCCGAAGCCCTCGGCGAAGTGCCGACCGGCGATAATTCCGCCATTATCGAGCGCCGTGAGACAGGTATCCTGGAGGATATCTTTTAGCCGGGTGCGGCCTTTCAACCCTGGGGAATTGATATCGGGGCCGGGCGTCGGGGGGCGTTTGTGCCACACTTCATGGAGCCAAATTCATGCTGTCTTTCGCCCGTCTTGCCTTGGTTGTCGCGTTCGTCGTCTTGGCGGCCTTGCCCATCAGGGCCGGAATCTTCAATCCCGAGACCTTCACCCTCGACAACGGCATGGAAGTCGTCGTGGTGCCCAATCACCGCGCCCCGGTGGTGGTCCATATGGTGTGGTATCGCACCGGTTCCGCCGACGACCCGGTGGGCAAATCGGGGGTCGCCCATTTTTTCGAACACCTGATGTTCAAAGGCACGCCGACAGTCCCCGACGGCGAGTTCTCGGCCATCGTGTCGCGCAACGGCGGCAACCAGAACGCCTTTACCGGCCACGACTACACCGCCTATTTCCAGAAGGTCGCCAAGGACCGCCTGGCCCTGGTCATGGCCCTCGAGGCCGACCGCATGGTCAATCTGGTGCTGACCGACGACGTGGTGCTGTCGGAACGCAAGGTTGTCCTCGAAGAGCGCCGGTCGCGCACCGACAACGAGCCCAGCGCCCTGTTCGGCGAACAGCTCGACGCCGCCCGCTACCTCGCCCATCCCTACGGCATTCCAGTAATCGGCTGGGCTCACGAGATCGCCACCCTGACCACCGACGACGCCCTCGCCTTCTACCGCCGCTACTACGCGCCGGACAACGCTATTCTGGTGATCGCCGGCGACGTCACCATGGCCGAGGTGCGGCCCCTGGCCGAGCAAACCTACGGCGCCGTGCCGGCGGCCGGCATAGCGCCTCGGCGGCGCCCTCAGGAGCCGCCCCATCTCGCCGCCCGGCGGGTTGAATTCAAGGATCCCCGGGTGCGCCAGCCCGAGTGGCGGCGCAGCTATCTGGCACCAAGCTACACGGCGGGCGCCAGCGAGCACGCCTACGCGCTTCAGGTCCTCGCCGAATTGTTCGGCGGCTCATCGACCAGCCGGCTCTACCGCTCCCTGGTCATCGAACAGAAGGTCGCCGCCTCGGCCGGCGCGTGGTACAACGCCACCAGCCTCGATCAAACCCTGTTCGGGTTCTGGGCGTCGCCGTCCCAGGGCGTTAATATGGCGGTCGTGGAAGCCGCCATGGACGCCGAAATCGAGCGTCTGCTGGCCGATGGCGTCGACGGCGATGATGTCGAGCGAGTCAAGGCCCGCCTGGTGCGCGAGGCGGTGTATGCCCGCGAAAGCCTGTCGACGGCGGCGCGCATCTTCGGCGCCGCGTTGAGCATCGGCTACACGGTCGACGATGTCGAGGCCTGGCCCGAGCGCATCACCGCGGTCACCGTCGATCAGGTCAATGCCGCGGCGCGCGCCGTTCTGGTGCCCGAGACCTCGGTCACCGGCCTGCTGCTGCCCGCCGACGGCGAGGAGTGAGGCCATGAAAACCGTCATGATCGGATTGTCCACCGCCCTGGTCCTGGTGGCCTGGGTGACCGCGCCGGCCGGCGCCACCGAGGTTCAGCGGGTGATCAGCCCGGGCGGCATCGAGGCCTGGCTGGTGGAAGAGCACAGCATTCCCATCCTGTCCCTCAAGGCATCGTTTCGCGGCGGCGCCGCGTTCGACCAGGCGGGCCGCGAGGGCACCGCCACCATGACCTCGTCGCTGATCGACGAAGGCGCCGGCGGCTACGACTCCCAGGCCTTCCAGACCCGGCTTGAGGATTTGTCGGTGCGGCTGTCGTTCAGCGCCGGCCTGGACACCTTCAGCGTCAGCCTCAAAACCCTGAGCGAGCACACCGACGAGGCTTTCGAATTGCTCCGCCTAGCCATGATCGAGCCGCGCTTCGACGAGGAACCGGTCGAGCGCATCCGCGGCCAGTACATGGTCCACTTGTCCCGTCAGGCCGAGGATCCGGACTATCTCGCGGGCCGCGCCTGGTATGACACCGTCTTCGCCGGCCACCCTTATTCGCGGCCGCTTGGAGGCACCCCCGAGACCATGGCGGCGATTACCGCCGACGACATGCGCGCCTACATGGTCGCTCAATTGGCCCGCGACCGGCTTTACATCGGCGTGGTCGGCGATATTGACGCCGAACGCCTCGGCGCCCTGTTGGATGCCACCTTCGGCGGCCTGCCGGCGACCGGGGCAACCGTGGCGACGGTCAACGCGGCGCCGGGCGTGGCCGGAAAAATTATCGTCATCGACCGCGATATTCCGCAATCCATCGTCCTGTTCGGCGGCGCCGGGCTGGAGCGAAGCGACCCGGACTACTACGCCGCCTACATCATGAACTACATCCTCGGCGGCAGCGGCTTCATTTCGCGGTTGACCGAGGAAGTGCGCAACAAGCGCGGCCTCGCCTATGGCATCTATACCTACCTGTCGCCCATGGACTACGCCGCGCTGCATATCGGCCGGGTGGCGACGCAAAACAGCACCGTGGCCGAGTCCCTGGAGATCATTCGCGCCGAGCTTGCCCGCATGCGCGACCACGGCGTGACCATCGAGGAGCTGTCCGACGCCAAGACCTATCTGACCGGCTCGTTTCCCCTGCGCCTGGATTCCAACGGCAAGATCGCCAACCTGCTGGTCGGTATTCAGCTCGAGAACCTGGGCATCGACTATATCGACCGCCGCAACAGCTATATGGAGGCGGTGACCCTGAACGACGTCAACCGCATGGCGCGGCGCCTGCTCAAGCCCGAGGCCTTGCGCATCGTCGTCGTCGGCAAACCCGAGGGCCTCGAAGGGAACTGATTTCCCCGTCCGCCAATCCTTGGTATAGGGTTGCCGCCATGACTGACCTCGCCAGCGCTGCCGAGGCCATTGCCGGCGGCGACCGCCGGGCTCTGGCCCGCGCCATCACTCTCATTGAATCGACCCGCGCCGACGACCAGGACCGGGCCCAGGCGTTGTTGGCGGCGCTGCTGCCCGCGACCGGCGGCGCGGTGCGGATCGGAATTTCCGGCGCCCCGGGAGTCGGCAAGTCGACCTTCATCGAAGCCTTTGGCCACCACGTTATCGAGGCCGGCCACCGGGCCGCCGTGCTCGCCGTCGATCCGTCGAGCAA
>JAYGEF010000121.1:0-5615 GCA_046582535.1 Alphaproteobacteria bacterium | reverse complement strand
AGAAATCGGTGCTTAAATATTTGACCGTGACGGACAGCATCGAACCAACCGAGGCGGTGCGCAATTCGTCGAAAATCCGGGTGATAACCATCGCCCCGCTGATCGCCGAGGCCATGCGCCGGATCAGCGACGAGAGTTCGGTTTCGAGCCTGTTCGACTAGGCTTGGCCGTTTAATGGAATTTGGAGCCGCCTTTAATGGCGGCGGTCGCCGTTAGGGCGGCAACAAGAGGAGAAGACCGATGGCCGATGTAGCAAATCTCGCAGCCCAGTCGCGCGAGGAAGCCGGTAAGGGGCCGGCCCGGGCGTTGCGCCGGGACGGCCGCGTGCCTGCCGTTATCTATGGCGACAAGAAGGACCCGTTGACGATTTCACTCGATGCCCTTGATCTGCGGCGCGAGTTGGCCAACAGCGGTTTCTATCTCAGACTCTATGACGTTGACGTGTCCGGCTCGGCCGAGCGTGTGTTGCCTCGTGAAGTGCAGCGCCATCCGGTCACGGGCGTGCCCATGCATGTGGATTTCCTGCGCATCACCGCCGGCGCCACCATCACCGTCAACGTCGGTTGCGACTTCATCAACGAGGAAGAATGCCCCGGCCTCAAGCAGGGCGGCGTGCTCAACGTGGTGCGCTACGAAATCGAGCTGGTCTGCCCGGCGGCGTCTATCCCTGAATCAATCGTGATTGACCTTACCGGCCTGGAAATCGGTGACGGCGTGCACATTAGCAGCGTCACCCTGCCGGCGGATTGCGAACCCACCATCACCGACCGTGACTTCACCATTGCCACCATCGCGGCGCCGACCGTGGTTGTCGAGCCCGAGCCCGAGGACGAAGAAGGCCTCGAGGGCGAGGACGGCGAAGGCATCGAAGGCGAAGAAGGCGAAGAGGGCGAGGAAGGTGAAGACGGCGAAGGCGGGGACGAGTAACCCCGCCTGCACCTCGGTTTCTTATGCTGCTCGTCGTTGGTCTCGGCAATCCCGGTTCGGGCTACGCCAACAACCGTCACAATATCGGCTTCATGACGGTGGACGAGATTGTCCGCCGTCACAGTTTCTCGGCGCCGCGCCGGCGGTTCCAGGGCGAGGCCTTCGAGGGCGTGGTGGATGGCGAAAAGGTCATGGTGCTCAAACCCACCACCTTCATGAACGAGTCCGGCAATGCGGTCGGCGCCGCCATGCGGTTCTACAAGCTGGAGCGATCCGACATCGTGGTGATTCACGACGAACTCGACCTCGGGTCCGGGCGGCTCAAGGTCAAGACCGGGGGCGGCAGCGCCGGTCATAACGGTCTTAAGAGCATTACCGCCCACATCGGGCCGGACTACCGTCGGGTGCGGGTCGGCATCGACCATCCGGGCGACAAGAACAAGGTTATCAGATACGTGCTGAGCGATTTCGCCAAGGCTGACCGCCAATGGATCGATCCGCTGATTGACGCGGTTGCCGATGCGCTCCCTTTGCTGGTCAAGGGTGACGATCCGGGCTTCATGACCCGGGTTGCCCTGTTGACGCGTCCGCCTGAACCGAAGACTAACAAAGGAGGCGGCGGCAATGGGCTTTAAGTGCGGTATCGTCGGCCTGCCCAATGTCGGCAAGTCGACCCTGTTCAATGCCATGACCTCGACCGCCAACGCGGCGGCGGCGAACTATCCGTTCTGCACCATCGAGCCCAATGTGGCGCGGGTCGCGGTCCCGGACCAACGCCTCGACGAGCTCGCGCGGGTCGCCCGTTCGGTCAAGATCGTGGCGACCCAGATGGAATTTGTCGATATCGCCGGCCTGGTGCGCGGCGCCAGTAAGGGTGAGGGTCTCGGCAACAAGTTCCTCGGTCATGTTCGCGAAGTCGATGCCCTGGTCCATGTGGTGCGCTGCTACGAGAGCAGCGATGTCACCCATGTGGAGGGCTCGATCGACCCCCTGCGCGACATCGATACCATCGATACCGAACTCATGCTGGCCGATTTGGAAAGTATTGAGCGGCGGGCCAAAAACCTGGCCAAGCAGGCCCGTATCGATAATCCGGAGGCCAAGAAGGAATGGCCGGTTGTCGAGCGGGTGCTCGAGGCCTTGCAGGCGGGCAAACCGGCGCGGGATGTGACGCCGAGCAAGGATGAGGCGGCGATCTACCGTTCGCTACAGCTGCTAACCGCCAAGCCGGTCATGTACGTTTGCAACGTCGATGAGGAATCCGCGGCCGACGGCAACGCCCATGCCCAGGTGGTCATCGACCATGCCCGGGGCGAGGGCGCCGAAACCGTCGTCATCGCCGCCGAGATCGAGGCCCAGTTGTCGGCCATGGATGACGCCGAGGCGCGGGCCGACTATCTCGACATGCTCGGGCTCGAGGCCCCGGGTCTCAACCGGGTGATCGCCGCCGGCTACCGCCTGCTCGGCCTGATCACCTTTCTCACCGCCGGTGAGAAGGAGACCCGGGCGTGGACCGTGGCCGACGGTGCCTCGGCGGTCGAGGCGGCGGGCTCGATCCATACCGACTTCGCCAAGGGCTTCATCCGCGCCGAAGTCATCCCCTACGACACCTACATCGAACTCGGCGGCGAGCAGGCGAACAAGGACGCCGGCAAGATGCGCCTCGAGGGCCGCGACTACCGGGTCTGCGACGGCGACGTCATGCTGTTCCGCTTCAACGTCTGACACTTCGAGTGTAGCCAATTTGCCGCCCGTGCTGAATCGCCCTACAGTCTTGCTCTGTAAAGGGAGGGGCGTATGGGTAAGACGGTTTCATTGAACGCTGGCGACGGTCACGAGTTCGCTGCCTACCGGGCGTCGCCAAAAGGTAAGGCGCGCGGCGCGTTGGTGGTGATCCAGGAGATTTTTGGGGTCAACGGCCACATTCGCGACGTGGTCGATGGCTTCGCCGCCGATGGTTTCGACACCATCGCGCCGGCCCTGTTCGACCGCAAGGAACGCGGCGTCGAACTGGGCTACGACGCGGACGGCGTCGCCGCAGGCCTGGCGCATCGCATGTCCGTCGGCTGGGATGGTCCGGTGCTCGACATCGCCGCCGCCATTGAGGCGGTCAGCGCGGCGGGCAAGGTCGGCATTATCGGCTATTGCTGGGGCGGTTCCCTGGTCTGGCTGGCTGCGGCGCGGCTCGAACTGGCCTGCGCCGTAGCGTTTTACGGCGGCCAGATCAGCCAGTTTCGCGGCGAGACGCCGCAATGCCCCATCGAACTCCATTTCGGCGAAAACGACGCCGGCATTCCGCCTGAGAAGCGCGCCCTGATCGCCGAATGGCAGCCCCATGTGCCGATCCATCTCTACCCGGCCGGCCACGGCTTCACCTGCGACCACCGCCCCGACTACCACGCCGAAAGCTCGGCCCTTGGCCGTCAACGCAGCCTCACCCTGTTCGCCGAGCATATCGGGTAGAGAATCAAAAATTCGAACCACCAAGGCACAACGTTCACCAAGAGGTCGCGACTCTCGTGACCTCTCCGTGTTCTTGGTGCCCTTGGTGTCTTGGTGGTGAATCTTCTACGGGTTTAGGTGCTAAGAACTGACGAACTCTAACAACGCGCCGCAGGCATCTTCGGGGGCGACCGTGATGGCCCGGTGACCTTCGCGGCTGTAGGGCACGCTGTTGTCATCGAGTATTCCGGCCACGCGGTTGATATCTTCGACCGCAATGGTCATCGCCACCGTCA
Organism: Alphaproteobacteria bacterium; assembly: GCA_046582535.1. Classification (GTDB taxonomy): domain Bacteria; phylum Pseudomonadota; class Alphaproteobacteria; order JAAXGF01; family JAAXGF01; genus JAYZAP01. Next base: position 1,950 of record JAYGEF010000121.1, on the reverse strand, counting down.
GGGGAAGGTCATCGGATATAGCGTCTTCCAGGTCCGGGTAGAGGCGGGCGGCGTCTTCCGGGGTGGCGAAGACCAGGGTGGTAGGCCCCGTGCGCACGGTCAGAATATCATCGGTCAGGGTCACCATGCCGGCGCCCAATAGCCTGGCGTAGGCGTCGGCCAGGGCCGGCGGGTCGGCGGCCACGGTGGTGATGCCGGTGAGGGCGCGGGCGCCGTTGGCATGGTCCAGCCAGTCGGGCTGGCGCACCATGTCCGGGTCCAGGTGGTGGCAGATGAAAGCCGACAGCGCCGGGGTCGCCGCGGCGGGCAGGCGCACCAGTTTGAAGCGCGGCTCGACCGTGCCGCCGGGCAGCTCCAGGTTGCGCGCCAGGTCCTCGGGTGGACTCGGGTCGAGGCCGGCGGCGGCCAGGGCGGCGTATGTGGCGTCGGCGTCGGGGCTGGCGAAGGCCAGGCCCATGAGGCCCTCGCGCCGGGCCAGGAAATCGTCGAGTGGTTGATAACCGGCTGGCCCGGAACCGGCGGGGCCGATCAATTCAATGTAGCCGGTGCCGAACATGATGCAGTAGTTGGCTGTGTCCCACGTGGTGTGGCTGCCCCGGGGCGTCACCGTAAACCCGAGGCGGGCGAAGGCGGCGCGGGCGGCCTCCAGGTCGCGGACCGCCACCAGGGTGTAATCGACGCCGGTAATTGCCCGGCTCATCGCGCCGTTTCCTGCCGTTCGGGATAAAGCCCCAACAATCCTTCGGCCGATGCGGTGCAGACGCCGCGCTCGGTGATCAGGCCGCTGACCAGGCGCGCCGGGGTGACGTCGAAAGCCGGGTTGAGGGCCGGGCTGTTGTCGGGCATGAGCCGCACGTCGACCACCGTGCCGTCGGCGGCACGGCCGGCGATGGTGGTGACTTCGGCCGGGTCGCGCTCCTCGATGGGAATATCTTTGAGACCGTCCGCCAGGGTCCAGTCGATGGTGGTGTGGGGCAGGGCGACGTAGAACGGTACGCCGTTGTCAAAGGCCGCCAGGGCTTTGAGGTAGGTGCCGATCTTGTTGCACACATCGCCCTGGGCGGTGGTGCGGTCGGTGCCGGTGATGCAGAGATCAACCCGGCCATGCTGCATCAGATAGCCGCCGGCACTGTCGGCGATCACTGTATGGGGCACGCCGTGTTGGCCGAGCTCCCAGGCGGTCAGGCTGGCGCCCTGGTTGCGCGGCCGGGTTTCATCGACCCAGACATGGAGCGGTACGCCGTCGTCGTGGGCCACGTAAATGCCGGCCAGGGCCGTGCCCCAGTCGATGGTCGCCAGCCAACCGGCGTTGCAATGGGTCAGCACGTTGACCGGGCCGCGCTGTCCGCCGCGCTCCCAGGCGGCGCGGATCAATGCCGCGCCGTGATCGCCGATGGCCCGGCAGGTGGCGACGTCTTCATCGCAGATGCCGGCCGCCCGCTGGTAGGCGGCGGCCAGCCGTTCACCTGGCTCGAGGGGCTGCAGGTGCGTCGTCATGTCATCGAGGGCCCAGCGCAGGTTGACCGCTGTCGGGCGGGTCGCGGCCAGGGTCGTGCACGCGTCTTGGAGATGCTGATCCGAGGCGTCATGGGCCAGGGCCAGGCACAGGCCATAGGCGGCGGTGGCGCCGATCAGCGGCGCCCCGCGCACCCGCATGACGGTGATCGCCTCGGCGGCCTCCTCCAGGGTTTCGAGCCGCCGGGTCTCGAAGCGGTGAGGCAGCAGGGTCTGGTCGATAATATCGACGGCGCGGCCGTCGTCGGCGACCATGATAGTGCGCCAGGGTTGGCCTGCGACTTTCACTTAATCGCCCTCGAACTTGCACAGGGCGAACACCGTCTGGCCCATGGCCTCGAGGCGGGCGCGGCCGCCGATGTCGGGCAGATCGACGATGAAGCAGCATTCGACGACTTCCGCCCCCGACTTCTCGATCAGCTTGATGGCCGCCTC
>JAYGEF010000050.1:0-10100 GCA_046582535.1 Alphaproteobacteria bacterium | reverse complement strand
GGATTTTCTTATCGCCATCGTTCTGATCATCATCTTCTCGGTAGAGCTGCGTTGGTTCCCGTTGATGTTGAAGCGGGTCGATTTCAGTGATTTCGGCGGAGCCATGCATGCCTTGGTCCTGCCGGTGGCGACACTGATGCTGACCATGCTGTCTCATATGATTCGCATGACCCGCGCTACCATTCTCGATGTACTGCGCTCCCCCTATGTGGAAATGGCGCTTCTCAAGGGTGCGTCCAAAGGTCGCATTATCCTGCGCCACGCCGCGCCCAACGCCTTGGCGCCGATTGTCAATGTGATCGCGCTCAACCTCGGCTATCTGATCAGCGGCGTGGTCGTCGTCGAGGTGGTCTTCACCTATCCGGGGCTTGGTCGCCTGATGGTCGATGCCATCGGCATGCGTGATCTGCCGTTGGTTCAGATCACCGGATTGATTTTCTGCGGTACATATATCGTACTCAACATCATGGCCGACATGGTGGCGATCATGAGCAATCCTCGACTGAGGTATGCGACATGACCCAGATAGCCGACACTGGCGGCAATGTGGCCAGCGCACCGCGGAAGCGCAGCAAACGTGAGCGCCCCAAACTCAATTTGAACGGCTGGATCGGGCTTACCATCGTTGGATTGGGCATTCTGGTAGCCGTTGTCGGACCTTTCGTCGCGCCTTACGAACCGGGCGAAATTCTGGTCTATCGGGCTTATGCGCCTGCCGGCGATGAAGTTGGCTTCCTGGGCGCCGACGCCTTGGGCCGAGACGTGTTTTCGCGCTTGCTCCATGGCGCCCACCTGACCCTTGGCATCGCCTTCATTTCCAATGTTCTGGGATTTGCACTGGGCATGATCGTTGGTTTCGCCGCCGCCGAGATTCGTGGCCGCACGGACGACTTCATCACCTGGTTGATCGATGTCTTCATTTCCCTGCCGCCAATCATGATGGCGCTTATCATAATCGTCGCACTGGGTTCTGATATGTACGTCCTGATTGGCACCATCGCCGTGGTCAGCGCGCCGCGCATCGCCCGTATTGCCCGCGCCGTGGCCATGAACGTGGTGGTGCTCGACTACGTCGAAGTGGCGCGGGCGCGCGGCGAGTCTCTTACATCAGTACTGTTCCGTGAAATCCTACCCAACACGCTTCGTCCGCTAGCGGTGGAGTTCGGACTTCGCCTTACCTTCGCCATCCTTTTCCTCTCCAGTCTCAGTTTTCTCGGCCTCGGCATTCAGCCGCCCGCCGCCGATTGGGGCAGCATGGTCAGGGAAAACATGTCGGGTATCATGCTCGGCTCCATGGCGCCGGTGTTGCCGGCTGTCTGCATCGGCATCATGACCATCGGCGTCAATCTCCTGGTCGATTGGATGGCAAGTCAGTCCGGCCGCAGTATTTCGGATGAGTTAGGCTAGTGGCCGCATTACTTCGAATTGAAGACCTGGTGGTCAAAGCGCGCACGCCGACCGGCGTGACCATAACCACCGTCGATAACGTAAGCCTCGAAATTCACCCGCGCGAGGTCGTTGCGCTGATTGGTGAATCCGGCGCAGGCAAGACGACCGTGGCGCTCGCCGCGCTTGGCTACGCCCGGCCCGGCACACGAATCGTCGAAGGCCGGGTCTACCTGGACGATGCCGATATCATTAAAATGTCCACCGCCGAGCGCCGCGAGCTGCGCGGCAAGGATGTCGCCTATGTGGCACAAAGCGCCCAGGCCTCCCTCAACCCGGCAATGCCCATCGGCGAACAGGTCAGCGAAGGATTAGTCATTCACGAGATCGCCGCGGGTGACGAAGCCAAACGGCGCGCCATCGAGTTGCTGACAACCCTTGATCTGCCGGATCCGCCCGCCCTGGTCGAGCGTTTTCCTCACCAGGCCAGTGGCGGCCAGCAGCAACGCATCATGATGGCCATGGCCATGAGTTGCGGACCCAAGCTCTTGGTCCTCGACGAGCCGACAACAGCCCTCGACGTGACCACCCAGATTGAAGTTCTGAAAGCCATCAAGGACGCCATTCAGGATCGTCACATGGCGGCGATTTATGTTTCCCACGACCTCGCAGTGGTGGCCCAGGTCGCCGACCGAATTCTGGTCATGAACGGCGGACGCGTGGTCGAGGAAGGCACCGCCGACGAAATTCTCAACAATCCCCAGGACGATTACACAAAATTGCTGCTTTCGGCGGTCCGCCCGCCCCCCGATGCCAGTGCAACGCCGGTCATAGGGGCCGAACCGGAAGCCGAAGCGAACGACGTACTGCTGCGTATCAGGTCGGTCTGCGCGACCTATGAACGTGCCCCGTTATTCGGCACTATCCAACGCGAGCAGCAAGTCCTGCAGGACATCGACCTCGAAATTCGTTCCCAGGAAGTGCTTGCGGTGGTCGGTGAGTCGGGCTGCGGCAAGAGCACCCTGGCCCGTGTTGTCGCCGGCCTCCATCCGGCGCTTTCCGGCGAGCTGGAATTCGCTGGTGAAACCTTAAAAGACCGTGTCGCAAAACGCGATCGCGACACCTTGAGGAAAATTCAGATCGTGTTCCAAAGCCCGGACCTGTCGCTCAATCCTGAGCATCTGGTGGAAAAGTCCCTGGGCCGTCCGCTCGAGCTTTATTTCGACATGACCGCGGGCGAGCGGCGCGACCGTGTTGACGAGCTGCTGGAAAGCGTCGGCCTCGACCTCGACTTTGCCGGGCGCTACCCCGGCGAGCTGTCGGGCGGCGAGCGCCAACGGCTTTCCCTGGCCCGCGCTTTCGCCGCCCAGCCGGAACTGGTGCTGTGCGACGAAGTGCTGTCGTCGCTCGACACCGTGGTCGCCGCCTCTGTGCTCGATTTGATGCGCGAGCTGCGCCAGAAGTTCCAGGTCGCCTACATGTTCATTTCCCACGACCTGTCGACGGTGGCGACCATCGCCGATCGGGTTGCGGTGCTGTACGCCGGCCGGGTGGTCGACATCGGCCCGACCAAGCAGGTGTTCGCGGCGCCGCACCATCCTTATACGTCGCTGCTGATTGCCTCGGTCCCGGCGCTCAGGCTGGATTGGCTCGAAACCACCCTGGAAGGTCACGCGGCCAAGGGCGGCGGTGCTTTTGCCGGTGTCATGCCGCGCGACCGGGCCTGCCCGTTCCGCACCCGCTGCCCGGTCATGATGTCCGGTATTTGCGATGTCGAGCCACCGCCGGCCCGCAAAGCCGGCAGCGACCACATCATCCATTGCCACCGCGAGGTTGATGAACTGGCCGCCTGGCAGCGCCCCGCCGAAGGTAACGCCTAGCTACGTCAGCCCGTCGGCACGACAGCGGCGATCTCGGCGGCGGCGGCAATGGTATCTTCCTGGTGGGGATAGATGTGATCCCCGATGGTTCGCGACTCGCTTAACTCCAGGAACGGATCTATCACCGGCGTCCGCACTCCTGACAGTTCCTCGATTATCGCTAATCCGCAGTAGGGCACGTAGGACGACGAGTAGCCGCCCTCGTGGGCGACCACCAGCCGGCCGTCACAAAGCTCGTCGGCCAGGGCCATCACACTTCCGGTCATGGCGCGATAGGCCTCGCTGGTCACCATCATGCGGCCCAGCGGGTCGTACATGTTGGCGTCGTCGAGGCCGTTGGGAATGATGATCAGTTCGGGCTGGTAGCGCCGCAGCGCCGGGGCGACAACCCGCTCGATCACCGCCTTATAGGCGCCATCGCCGCTACCCGCCGGCAGTGGCACGTTGATATTGAATCCGGCGCCCGCCCCGTCGCCGATTTCTTCCATGAGGCCATTGGTGACCTCCTGGTGTATCGAAATGGTCAATACGCCTGGGTCGCTGTAGAAAGCGCTCTGGGTTCCGTTGCCGAAATGGACATCCCAGTCGATGGTGGCGATACGCTCGATACCGCGCTCGGCACGGGCATGGAGAGCGGCAATGGCGACATTCCCGAAGACGCAAAAACCGATACCCTCACCCGCCTCGGCATGATGCCCGGGAGGGCGCACCAGGGCGTAGACGTTGTCAACCGTACCGTCGAGCACCGCATCGACGGCGGCAATCACGCCACCGGCGGCGAGCAGGGCAATTTCGTAGCCGCCCGCCCCGAACGGCGTATCGCGGCCCGCCTCGCCGCCGCCGGCGGCGCTCAGGCGCTTGATCTTTTCCAGGTATTCGGGGGTGTGGAAACGCAGCACCTCGGCCTCGGTGGCCGGGCGCGGCTTGATGGTCGTGAGGTGTTCGGCGAGGCCGCTGACCTCCAACAGGTTTTTCAACCGGCGCTTGGTTTCCGGGTTTTCCACATGCGCTTCCGGTTGCACGAACGGCCCCGGCGGCGCCCAGCTGGCGGCGCTCCCGGTGTCGTGCCAGAGATACAATTCGTCGAACAAAAATCCGGTCGTCATGGCATCATCCTTTGGTTTCCAGCGGCTGGTTTCCGCCCGCATGGCGTCTTCGGGCAGGCGGATCGGATAGCGTTCGCGGATCAGGGCGTCGATCTTGGGCTCGATGTATTCCGGGTAATGGGTCGATAGCATTTCAGCCGCCCGCTCGTGGGCCACCTCCATGACGTCCTTGGCGCCCTGCTCCTGCCATTCGTCCTTGGTGCTCCGGTCGCTGATCTTGGGATAGAGGTACTCGCGCTCCATCAACTCCAGGGTCTGGTCGTGGCCGAGAAAGTGTCCCGGCCCCTCGGTGGCCTCGCGGATGGCGTCGAACGACAGAGTCTCGTCAGTCACCTCGATGCCGCGCACTAGTCGCTGGACGTTACCCAGCATGTCGTTGTCGATGATCATGGCTTCGTAGGAGCAGCCCAGGATGGTCGCCGTCATGCCCGCCGAATGACCCACTATATTGGCCCCGGCCAGAGCCGCGGCGGCGACGGTAACGCCCTTCTCGTGGCCGGCCTGGTTATCCGGCCATTTCGAATCAGTCATGCCGGCGGAAACCCCCGTGGGTAGATCGTAAAACGCGCCCATCTAGGCCGCCGCCGCCATCAGCACCGCCTCCTCGCCGCCGCCGGTGAAGGCGCCGCTGCGCAAGTCGGAGACAAAGGGCAGCAACACCATGCAGGCCGGATGGCCCGGATTGACGAAGTTGAGCAGAGCGATGATCGCCAGGCCCTCGGCCACGGCCTGCACCAGGGCGCCGGCCAGGGCTGCCGGCGCGGTCGCCCCCGACTGGGGCGCCGGGGCGATGGTAATCGGCGTGCCAGCGCCGTGGCCAACGCCCCCAGAGTAGCCTTGGCGTCGCCCTGCAAGCGTATTGCTTCGTAATTGCGGCCGATCTCCTGGCCGTCGATATCGATATGAATGTAGCCCGCGCCCTTGGGCAGCAGGGTCCAGCTATCGGTGCCGTTCTGGTTGGTACGGTTGCCGACCAGCAGGATGACGTCGGCGTTTTCCACCAGGGGCCGCATGAACTTGGTGGCGCTGTTGGTCCCCATGTAATAGCCGATGACCCCAAGGGACAGGCCATGGCCCTCATCAACCCCGCCCTTGCCCATGGTGGTGGTCGCCACCGGCAGATGGACGGCCTCCTGGAGATCGGCCAGTTCGGCCGTGGCGCCCGACAGGTGGACACCACCGCCGGCGTAGATCAACGGCCGTTCCGCCGCCGCCAACAGGGCCGCTGCCTCATCGACCCGGGCGGTTTCGGCAACCGGCCGGTCGAGGGGATATTCGCCAAGGGATAGCACCCGATCCGATCGCGGCACGCTCGACAGATCGATCATATCCTTGGGGCAAAGCAACACCGCCGGACCGGGCCGGCCACTGGCGGCGGCGGTAAACGCCATGTCCACGTAATCGTCGATGCGGGTTATGTCATCGACCCGCTTGAGCCATTTGCAACAGCCCTTAAACAACTCCAACTGGTCGAGTTCCTGAAAGGCGTTGCGGTCGGCATCGCTGCGCGGCACCTCCTGGACCATGGCGACCATGGGAATGGAAGCGTTGAGGGCTTCCGCCAGGCCGGCTACCAGCAATGTCGCCGCCGGGCCGTTCTGAGCGGTGACCACCGCCACCCGGCCCGAGATTCGGGAATAGGCGTCGGCCATAACCGCGCCGGCATTCTCGGTGCGGTAGGCAATCTGCTTAATGCCGAAATCGTCGGTGACCAGGTAGAACCGGCTGGGAATGCTCTGGCCGAACATGAAACGCACGCCGTGTCGATGGAGCGCCCCAATAAATCGCTCAGCGCCCGACGCGTTGGCGATCTCATTCCTCGTCGCCGTCTCACCACTACTAGCCACCGTCTCCTCCTGGGTATGTCACGTATGCCGAATGCACGTGCCGAATGCACGGTCGCGCGAGCAGGCCGAAGGGTCAATGGAAATGATCGCCGGGTCCCGATTTACCTTGCAAACAGGGTGGTTTGACCAACCAAATACGGCACCCGGAGCCACAAATATGCTGGACCGATTCTGTCATGACCGCCTTACCCAATCTGTTTTCGCCTTTGACGATACGCCGTACTACGTTCCGCAACCGCATCCTGTCCACCGGCCACGGCACGTCCATGGCGACGGACGGCATGGTCAATGATCGCCTGCTGGCTTATCACGATGCGCGGGCCGCCGGTGGCGCCGGACTGATCGTCGCCGAGGTCGCCACGGTTCATGAAACCGCCGAGTACACCGGCCAGCTTCTCAATGCCCGCCACGACAACTGCATCGCCGGTTTCGCCCGGCTCAAAGAGCGCCTTCACGCTCACGACTGCCGGGTATTCGGCCAGGTCTTTCATCCAGGCCGGGCGCGTCGCACCTCGTTCGACGGCAGCCAGCCCGTCGCCTTCGCACCGTCGGCGACGCCCGAGGAAAACTACAAGGTGGCAATCCATCCCATGACGCCGACGATGATCGAGGATATCATTGAGGCCTACGGCAAGGCCGCCGGGCGCATGGCCCAGGCCGGCCTCGACGGGGTCGAGATTGTCGCCAGCCACGGCTACCTGCCGGCACAGTTCCTCAACCCGCGCATCAACACCCTCGACGACGACTGGGGCGGCAGTTTCGACAACCGCCTGCGCTTCCTCAAAGGGATCATCACCGCTCTGCGCGCCGCGGTGGGCACCGAAACTATCGTCGGCATGCGAATCTCCGGCAACGAGGAGGATGCCTTCGGGCTGACCGGAGAAGATATTCTCGAGGTCTGCCGCGCCCTCGACGACGATACCGACGGGCTCGACTATTTCAACGTCACCGCCGGTTCCATCTCCGGTCTCGGCGCGTCCGTCCATGTGGTGCCGCCCATGGCCGTGGAGACCGGCTACACCGCGCCGTTGGCTGCGGCGATCAAGGCGACAGTATCGAAACCGGTATTCGTCGCCGGCCGCATCAACCAGCCGCAGATCGCCGAACAAGTGCTGAGCAGCGGCCAGGCCGATATGTGCGGCATGACCCGGGCCATGATCACCGACCCGGAAATGGCCAACAAGGCCCGCGAGGGCCGCAGCGACGACATCCGCGTCTGTATCGCCTGCAACCAGGCCTGTATCGGCCATATGCAAAGCTTCTACCCGATTTCCTGTATTCAACGCCCCGAGACCGGCCGCGAGCTGGATTTCGGCAGCCGCACGAAGGTCGCCACCCCCCGGCGTATTCTCATCGCTGGCGGCGGTCCCGCCGGCATGAAGGCCGCCGCCGTGGCCGCCGAACGGGGCCATGACGTAACCCTGCACGAAGGCGCCGAACGGCTTGGCGGCCAGGCCCTACTGGCTCAATTGCTGCCCGGCCGGGCCGAATTCGGTGGCATTGTCACCAACCTCAGCCGAGATATGGAACTGGCCGGGGTCAAAGTGGTGACCCGCAGCCATGTGGACCGCGCCATGATCGAGCGCGAGGCCCCCGACGCGGTCATCATCGCCACCGGCGCCCTGCCCTACCGGCCACCGGTGGAGGGTCAGGACGAGGGCCAGGTGGTCGATGCCTGGAGCGTCATCCGCGACGAAGCCAATGTGGGCGCCAGCGTTGTCATCGCCGACTGGAAAGGCGACTGGATCGGTCTCGGTCTGGCGGAAAAACTCGCCCGCGCCGGCTGCCATGTACGTCTCGCCATAAACGGCACCCACGCCGGTATGAGCATTCAGAAATACGTCCGCGATATGTGGATCGGCACCCTGCACAAGCTAGGCGTCGAAATCATCCCCTACGCCCGGCTCTACGGCGTCGCCGCCGACACGGTCTACCTCAAGCACACCACGTCGAGCGAGCCGATCATCTGCAACGATGTGGATACCCTGGTCACGTCGCTCGGCCACGAAGCGGTCAGCGAGCTGCAGTTCGCCCTCGACGACTGGGACGGCGAAACCCACCTGATCGGCGACTGCTACGCCCCGCGCACCTGCGAAGAAGCCGTGCTGGAAGGGTTGAGGGCGGGTTCGGCGGTGTAATCAGCGCCAGATATCGTCGACCGCGTCGTAGGCACCGATCCGCAGGTCTTCGGATGCGGCAATAAGGCGTTGCTTGGCGACCTTTCCCGTGGGGGTGCGGGGGAAGTCGCCATCTATGTAGGCGATGTAGCGCGGCAGCTTGAAGACCGCCAGGTGCTGTTTGCAATGGTCGAGGATGGTCTGGGGCGGGATGTCGTCCGGGCTGACCCCGTCAGGCAGGCGGATGCAGGCTTTGACCTCCTCGCCGCGCATGTCGTCGGGGACCGGGATGACTGCAGACTCGGCGATGCCGTCGATTTCGTTGAGCACCGCCTCGACTTCGCGGGCGGCGACGTTCTCGCCCGAGCGTTTGACCATCTCCTTCATGCGCCCGACGATGAAGAAGTAACCGTCCTCGTCGTGGCGGAAGATGTCGCCGGTGCGGAACCAGGCGCCGCGAAAAACTTCGGCGTTGGCCGCGGGGCGCTTGTAGTAGCCCCACAGAATGCCGGGACCGGTGACCCACAGTTCGCCGGTCTCACCGCGCGGTAGCTCATTGCCGGCCTCGTCCATAACCTTCAACTGGCGGTCGAGGATGGCCATGCCGCAGGTCCGCTCGTAGTTTTTCTCGCCGGCGTTGATGGGCGTCATGGTGGCGGTGCCGAGCTCGGTCATGCCATAGCCGTCGCGGGCGTGAAAGCCGAACCGGGCCTCGGCCGCGCGCTTGGATTCCGGACGCCAGCCGAAGGCATAGACGTACTCAAGCACCAGGTCCTTGTCGGCCGGCGACGGCGGGTAGGTCTTGAGGGCCAGTTCGGGAAAGGCGCAGGCGTGGATCTGGTAGTCGCGCAGCCAGTCGAAGAAGCTGGTCATGCTCATGCGACGCGCCACATAGGCGGTGGCGTCGAGGAAGAACGACGACAGGATCTGCCACATACCGTCCATGTAGAAGAACGGCGCCCAGACCAGCACGTTGCTGATGTTCCGGCCGTCGCCCCGGGTCACCGCCAGGGAATAGCCCGTGCGAATCCAGTAGTCGTGGGTCAGCATGCAGCCCTTGGGAAACCCGGTGGTGCCCGAGGTGTACTGGATGTTGAGCAGGTCCGATCCCGTGACCGGTACCGGCGGCTCGAACGGGTGGCTGCCTTGGTTGACCAGTGCCGCCCAGTCTTGGCACTCCCCCGTTGCCGCGCCGACGACGATAATATTGCCGTCGTCAATCATGGTCGGACGCTCGGCCATGGCCTCGAATATCTCCAGGAAGCTGTCTTCGATAACCACATACTGAGCGTCGGAATCGTTGAGCACGAAGGCCAGTTCGGTGGCCGTGTAGCGGGTGTTGATCGGCACCATGACAGCGCCGAGGCGGCCGATGGCGGTCCAGGTGATCATGGTCTCGGGTCGGTTCGACAACATCACCGCCACATGGCTGCCCTTGCGCACGCCAAGGGGACCGAAGGCCGAGGCCAGTTTGTCCGCCTGTTCGTCGAGATCGCGGAAGCTCAGGCTTCGATCATCCTGGAACCAGTAGCAGGCAACCTGGTCACCCAGGGTCTCGGCCCGCTCACGGACGAAGGCACCAAGAGTGGCCGGTACGGCCGCCGCGTCCCACGCTTGCTGGATAGCCTCGACCTCGCGAAGGTCGGCCCGTTCACCCGTCATCACCTAGTCCTTGTCAGCAAGTGGTGGCTCGGTATCAAACGCCATCCGCTGCAAGCGATACAGCCGGGCGGTGAAGGCACGGGCGTCGGCGGCGCTCATTTC
>JAYGEF010000451.1:0-19345 GCA_046582535.1 Alphaproteobacteria bacterium | reverse complement strand
ATGTTCGGCATCCTGCTTGGCCTCGTGGCGATGCTGATGATCGTGCTGCCCGAGGCCAGCCTGCCCGATCCGGCCATGGCCGTGTGGGTGCTGATCGCCCTGGTGGCGCCGTTGTCGTACTCGTCGGAGAACGTCTATCTCGCCCTGCGCCGGCCATCGGCCAGTGACCCGGTGGTGTTGCTTTGCGGCATGCTTATCGCCGGCACGGTCATGCTCACCCCGGTGGTTTGGGCGACCGGCACCTGGGTCGATCTGTGGCACCCGTGGACCGAGATCGAGTGGTGGACGGTTTTGCTTATCGCTATCAACATCGCCGGCTACCTCATGTTCCTTGAATTGATCGTCATCGCCGGACCGCTGTTCGCCGCTCAGACCGGCTATTTCGTTACCGCCTCGGGGGTGGTGTTCGGAATTATCATTTTCGGCGAGCAGCACAGTGCCTGGATCTGGATTGCCCTGGGCGTGCTTTTCGCCGGCGTCGCCCTGGTTAACCCGCGCAACGCAGAGAACGGGGAGGCCACCCATGGGGAATGAGCCATGTTGAACGCCGCCATCCTGGTCGAGCACGGAGCCCGCGCCTACCCGGAACGCAGCGCCCTGATCTTCGAGGGTGAGGCTCTGAGTTATGGCCAGCTCGAGACCGCCATCAACCGGGTGGCGGGCGGCCTGCGCGCTGCCGGGCTCAACGCTGGCGATCATATTGCCCTGTGTTGCCCCAACCGGCCCGAGTTCGTCATCGCCTACTATGCGGTACTCAAACTGGGCGCTACGGTGGTCACCATCAGCGCCCTCTCAAAGCGCCGCGAGATCGCCTATTACCTGGATGATTCCGACGCCAAGGCGCTGATCTGCTATGGCGGCCGCGACGGCTGGACCCTGGGGCAATACGCCGCCGAGGCCTTCGCCGAGATCGTTCATTGCCGGCATCTGTGGATCATTCCCGACAGCGACGGTGAAGCGCTGCCCGGCGGCGCGGACAGCTTCGCCGAGCTTATGGCCGGCTCGGGCGACATATTCGAGATGGCCGTCACCGACCCCGGCCAGACCGCCACCATCCTCTACACCTCGGGCACCACGGGCCAGCCCAAGGGGGCCGAACTGAGCCACAACAACATCGTCATGAACGTCATGACCGTGGGCATTCTGTTCCCCGAGCGCCACACCGAAATTCAGCTCGTCGCCCTGCCCCTGTTCCATGTCTACGCCCAGACCTGCCTCATGCATATGGGCCTCTATACCGGTGACACCCTGGTATTGATGCAGCGTTTCGAGCCCGGCGCCGCCATGACGCTCATAACCGACACCGGGGTGACCCGCTTCGCCGGGGTGCCGACCATGTATCAGGCCTTCCTCGAGCATCCCGACTTCGACCATGAGCAGGCCAGGCGTCTGGCCGAGACCGTCGGCGCGGTTTCGACCGGCGGCGCGCCCATGCCCCACGCAGTGGCCGAGGCCTTTACGGCACGCACCGGCATCGCGATGATGGAGGGCTACGGCTGCACCGAAACCTCACCGGTGGTGCTGGTCACGCCGCCCGACGAGGAGCGCCGCGAGGGCTCTGTGGGACCGGCAATCTGGGGTGTCGAGGCGCGCATCGTCGATAGCCATGGCACGGCTCTGGCGACCAACGAAGTGGGCGAGCTGGCGGTCCGTGGCCACTGCGTCATGAAGGGCTATTACAAGCGGCCCGAGGCCACCGCCGAAGTTATCCGCAACGGCTGGTATCACACCGGCGATCTCGCCCGCATGGACGCCGACGGCTATGTCTACATTGTCGGACGAACCAAGGAACTGATCATTCGGGGCGGCTTCAACGTCTATCCCGCCGAAGTCGAGGACGTGCTGTCGGATCACCCCAAGGTGGCCATAGCCGCGGTCATCGGGATTCCCCATGAGCTCTATGGCGAGGAGGTCAAGGCCTTCATCGTGCCGCACCATGGGACCGCTCTGGAGGCCGATGAAATCATCGCCTGGGCGCGCGACAACATGGCGTCACACAAATACCCGCGCATCGTCGAGGTCCGCCATGACCTGCCCCTGACCGATACCGGCAAGGTGCTCAAGCGCGATTTGATCTGAAGAGCATACCTTCAGCCCGCGCCAATCTTCGTCGCAGCAACAGGGGGGCCGCCAACCGTTTGGCGGGAGCCCGAGTTTGTGTACACACAAGAGTGGACGATTGAACGCAAGGTCACCAGAGGTGGCCGAAAAAACTACTCAGTGTCTTTGCTGGCGATCTTGTTGAGTTGCCGCTGCATGGCGTCGAGCTGGCTCTTGAGGGCGTCGAGTTCCGCCGCATCGTCTTCGCCGCCGCTGTCCTGGCAGCCACTGGTGGGCGGCGGCGCGGCTTGCGGACTATTGTCCTGGGCGCCGTTGTCCTGGGTTCCGCCGGCCTGACCGCCGGGCCCGCCAGCGTTGAACGGACTGAACATGTACATGGCGTTCTGGAACGCCTTCATGTTGGCCTTGCCCATTTCTTCGATCTGGCGAAACGGGAACATGCCGTCGAAATTGCCGCCGATCTGGCCGCGCATCTGCTCCTGATTGCGCGCGAAGGTTTCCATGCTGAGATCGAGATAGCGCGGCACGAAGTCGCCCAGGCTGTCGCCGTAGTAGCTGATGAGCCGTCGCAGGAAGGAGATGGGCAGCAGACTGTCGCCCTTGCTCTCTTCTTCCATGATGATCTGGGTCAGCACCGAGCGGGTGATATCGTCGCCCGACTTGGCGTCGTAGACCACGAAATCGACGCCTTCCTTGACCATGGTCGCGAGGTGATCGAGGGTCACGTAGCTGCTGGTCGCGGTGTTGTACAGCCGGCGATTGGCGTACTTCTTGATGGTGATCGGGGCGTCTTGGTTTTGGCTTTTATCGCTCATGACGATCCATCGATGTCAAACCTGAACACAGGCCCGGCAACACACATCCGGGCGCTCGCGGAAAGACCCTACAGTACGTCTTTGTGCGCTGCAAACATTGCGATGCACACGGATTGCCGCCCAGCCCATGCCCAATGGCTGGCCGAGGCCCGTAGCCTGGCCTATAGTCGAGGTCATGTCCGATGACCCGCGCGACCCTGAAATCCTGGCCCGACGGTTTCTCGACCTGTGGCAGGAGCAGGTCGCCGCGTCGGTGGCCGACCCGGCGCTGGCCCAATGGCTCGCCCGGTTCATGACCACGCAACCGGGCGCCGCCACAGCGGGGAACGCAGCAGCCCCTGCGGGGAACGCAGCAAATGGACAAGCCTTCGCCGACATCTTCGCAGCCATGTCCCAATCCTATGCGAGTCATGGCGCCCCGGCCGCTGCCCCTGCATCTGGCCCGGGCGATGACCGTGTGGACGAGCTCGCTCGCCGCCTTGCCGAGTTTGAGCGCCGGCTCGCTGCCTTGGAGTCCGGCCCTGGCGGCGCGGGGGCAAAGTCTGGCAAGCGACCTCGCAAGCGTCAGACCTGAAGAGCTGACCGGCGCCATCGCCGGCGAGGCCCGGCGCCGCGGCGGCGCCATGATGGCCGGCATCGAGGCCTATCAAAGCCATCCGTACCAGCGCAGTCTGCGCGACCCGCCGGTGGTCTGGCGCCATGGCGCCAGCCGACTGCTCGACTACGGCGCCCGGCGGCGCGACAAGGATCGCGCCGTTCCGGTGCTGTTCGTGCCCTCCCTGGTCAATCGTTCTTACATTCTGGATCTGTCAAAGCGCCGCAGCCTGATGCGCTGGCTGGCGTCCAATGGCCTGCGCCCGCTGCTCATGGACTGGGGATCGCCGGGCGACGACGAACGCGGTTTCGACCTCGACGCCTACATCACCCAGCGCCTCGAACCAGCCCTCGATGCCGCCCGGCAGCTGACCGGCGGGCCGGTCACCGTGGCCGGCTATTGCATGGGCGGGCTGCTGGCCTTGGCTCTGGCGTTGCGCCGGCCCCAGGGCGTCCAGGCCCTCGCCCTGCTGGCGACGCCATGGGAATTTC
Source organism: Alphaproteobacteria bacterium (assembly GCA_046582535.1). Taxonomy (GTDB): domain Bacteria; phylum Pseudomonadota; class Alphaproteobacteria; order JAAXGF01; family JAAXGF01; genus JAYZAP01. The sequence continues at coordinate 15,383 of JAYGEF010000451.1, read as the reverse complement.
ACGGTACCGGCGATGCCCACAGCCACTTGCTCAGCGCCATGGGGCCATCGCTCGACGGGCTGCTGTCGCTGTTCGGCGAGTTGCCCATCGACGTGCTCCAGGCGCTGTTCACCTGGTCGGACCCGAGCATGGTGTCGAACAAGTTCCGCGCCTTTGCCGCCATGGACAGCCATAGCCAAAGGGCCGAGGAATTCGTCGCCCTGGAGGACTGGCTCAACGACGGCGTCGCGCTGACCGCCGGCGTGGCCCGCGACTGCCTCACCGGCTGGTACGGTGAAAACCGCCCGGCCCGGGGCCAGTGGACGGTCGCCGGCACAGTCATCGAGCCCGGCAAGCTGGCGGTGCCGTCCCTGGTCGCGCTGCCCCGCCGCGACCGCATCGTGGCGCCGGCCTCGGCCGCCGCCCTGGCCGATGCCCTGGATGCCAGTGGTGGCAAATGCCATCGATTAACGCCACCGTCGGGACATATCGGCATGGTGGTCGGCGGCGCCGCCCGCAAGACCTTGTGGCAACCTTTGGCCGATTGGTTGCGCCACGCCGGCCAATGACTCCCGATTGCCGTCGAAATGCTGTTGCAGTGCAGCATTTATCGGCTACATTGACCGCCAAATTGAGTGCCCCATTTTCGTCAGGTAAAGGACTAAAGCCATGAGCAGCCCCGAAAATCATGTGGTTATCGCCAGCATCGCCCGCACCCCGGTCGGCGCCTTCAGCGGTGGCCTGGCCTCGCTACCGGCATCCGATCTCGGCGCCGTCGCCATCGCCGCCGCCCTCGAGCGCGCCGGCGTCGAAGCCGGTGCGGTGTCGGAGGTCATCCTCGGCCAGATTCTCGGCGCCGGCCAGGGCCAGAACCCGGCGCGCCAGGCGTCAATCAACGCCGGCATCCCGGTGGAAGCACCGGCCTGGGGCGTCAACCAGTTGTGCGGCTCTGGCCTGCGGGCGGTGGCGCTGGGTCATCAGGCCATCATTAATGGAGACAGCACCATTGTCGTCGCTGGCGGCCAGGAGAGCATGAGTCAGGCGCCCCACTGCATGCATATGCGCAACGGCACCAAGCTGGGACCGGCCGAGATGGTCGATACCATGATCAAGGACGGCTTGTGGGACGCCTTCAACGGCTACCACATGGGCAACACCGCCGAGAACGTCGCCGAGCGCTGGCAGATCACCCGTGAGGACCAGGACAATTTCGCCGCTGCCTCCCAGGCCAAGGCCGAGGCGGCGCAAAAGGCCGGCCGCTTCAACGATGAAATCGTCCCGGTAACCGTCAAGACCCGCAAGGGCGAAACCGTGGTCGACAGCGACGAGCACCCGCGCCACGGCACCACGGTGGAGGCCCTCGCCGGCCTGCGCCCGGCTTTCGTCAAGGACGGCACGGTCACCGCAGGCAACGCCAGCGGCATCAACGACGGCGCCGCCGCCGCGGTGCTCATGAGCGCCGCCGAGGCCGAACGCCGGGGCATTACGCCCCTGGCCCGCATCGTTTCCTGGGCCCATGCCGGGGTCGATCCGGCGATCATGGGTTCCGGGCCGATCCCGGCCAGCCGCGCCGCCCTGGAAAAGGCCGGCTGGAGCGCCGACGACCTCGACCTGATCGAAGCCAACGAAGCCTTCGCCGCCCAGGCCTGCGCGGTCAACAAGGAACTGGCCTGGGACACCGAGAAGGTCAACGTCAACGGCGGCGCCATTGCGCTTGGCCATCCCATCGGCGCCTCGGGGGCGAGGGTGCTGACCACGCTACTCTATGAAATGGGCCGGCGCGATGCCAAGAAGGGTCTGGCGACCCTGTGCATCGGCGGCGGCATGGGCATCGCCATGTGCGTTGCCCGCGACTAACCAATAATCGGGGGGGAAAAGAAAAGAATATGGGACGTGTTGCTTTAGTGACCGGGGGCACCCGGGGCATCGGTGCGGCGATTTCGGTCGGCCTGCGCGACGCCGGCTATACGGTGGCGGCCACCTACGCCGGCAATGCCGAGGCCGCCGAGGCGTTCAAGGCCGAGACCGGCATTGCGGTCTGCAAATGGGATGTCGGTGATTTCGAGGCCTGCGCCGCGGGCATTGCTCAGGTCACCGCGGAACTTGGCGCCGTCGACGTGTTGGTCAACAACGCCGGCATCACCCGCGACAGCATGCTCCATCGCATGGACCTGGAAGCCTGGCGCTCGGTCATGGCGACCAACCTGGATTCGCTGTTCAACATGTGCCGCGGCGTCATCGAGAACATGCGCGCCCAGGGTTTTGGGCGGATCGTCAACATCGGTTCGATCAACGGCCAGAAGGGCCAAATGGGCCAGACCAACTACTCGGCGGCCAAAGCCGGATTGGTCGGCTTCACCAAGGCGCTGGCTCAGGAGAACGCCATCAAGGGCGTCACCGTGAACGCCATCGCGCCGGGCTACATCGCCACCGAAATGGTCCGCGCCGTTCCCGAAGAGGTGCTGAATGCCAAAATTCTGCCCTATATTCCCGCCGGCCGCCTGGGCGAAGCCGAGGAAATCGCCCGCTGCGTGGTTTTCCTGGTGGCCGACGACGCCGGCTTCATAACCGGCTCGACCCTCACCGCCAACGGTGGTCAATACATGACCTGAGGTCCGTGCCAATCAAAGATTTCCGCTTGATTTCAATTGGGTAGCGCTATATTTCGCAAAGCCTTGGAGCTGTGACGACAGTCACTTGAAATAGCGATTTGATGAGCAATACTGTCGGTAATCGGATATTTACAGTTTTTGCGGCATGCTGTGCCGTGATAGCGGTAATTTGCCGTACAGCTTATTTGGCGAAAGGACCGACCATGGTCGACTTCGGAAGTTTCCGCGCCCTTGCTTTGGCTTGTGCCCTGATTGTGGCCTTCGCGGGCCCGCTTGCGGCGGCGGAAAGCGACGAAACGGATCCCACCACCGAGGAGACAGGTGGCCTCGATTCTTATGACAAGCTGTTGGCAGCGGCCCTTGATGGCGAACCGGCGGCGCGGGGCGCCTTGCTGGCCCTGTTCAATGATCTGCGCGGCGATTCCGTGGCCATTGCCGAACTGGCCGTCCAACTGATCGGCGCCCTTGATGGCGATGCCGTGGCAGTCATCGACGCCGCCACCATGATCGCCGATGTGGCCAGCCACACTCTGTCGACCCGGCCTATCGTGCGGGTCTCGGTTGGTGACAATCTGGTGCTTCCGCCCGGCGCCATGGGCTGGGACTTCGGTGCACCCGACTCGGTCGGTTTCGAGGGCTTCCGGAAAGTCACCGCCGCGGATCAGGATATCGTCCCGGGCGCCCAGGGGGACCTGCAGAGCACCGGCGGTGATGATCTACTGTCCGACGGACTGCTCAATCTCCACAAGTTCTTTGTCACGGTGCCCGACGGCACCTATCGCCTGATCCTGCGGACCGACGCTTCCGGTAACCTCACCCTGGCCAGCCCTCTGGGCGATGCGATCATGGTCAACGGCCTGCGCATCCCCATGCCCGACGGCGGGTCCGACAGCTGGCAAGGCAACGGCGTCCTCGGCGGTGGTCAGAATGCCGGTGGCGCCCAGGGCGGCGGTGGCGCCACCATGATGACCGTCGAGGTCGTCGGCGGCCAGCTCGTGCTCGAATTTCTGCCCGCGGAAGGCCAGAATATTTTCCTCTCCGGCATCATCCTCGAGCCGATCGAGGGCCCCAGCGTGCTCGACATGCCCGATGTCTTCACCGACATCGAGGAAATCCTCAGCGCCGAAGCAATCATTGCCGAAGCCATTGGCGCAACCCTTGAAAACATCGCCACCGCAGCCGGCGGCGATGAGGGCGCCGTTGACGACATTATCAACGTCGATGAAGTGGCGACGGAAGAGACCAACCCGGTCAGCCCGAGTTGACCTCGCATCCATAGTTTCGACCAACCGAGCCGCGGACCCGTCCGCGGCTCGTTTCTTATGAGGCCGGATCCTCGACCCGACGGAGCCGCGCCGCCGCATGGCGGGCGAACCGGGTGGTTTGGGCGCGCCGGGTGGTGGCGTTCATCTTCATGGCCGGCGGCGGCCTGACCACGGTCCCGCCAAACCGGTCCGCGATGATGACGCCGGCGTCGTCAGGTAGCTTTGCCACGGGAAAATCGGCGGCCACGGCAAAATAAAAATGGTCACAAAACCGCAGATATTCCGGCCATTTCTTGTCGGACTGAAAATCAGCGGTACTGGATTTGACCTCGACAATAGCAAAGCCGCCATGGCGGTCGAGCCCGATGACATCGACCCGGCGGCCCGAACTGAGAGGCATTTCCGTCAATGTCCCATAGCCCAACGCCCCCAACGTTCGACATACCCCTCGAGCAATGTCATTGGCATCGCTTGTGGCCGCGGCCGGTCGCTGGTGGCTCAAGTCAAGCTCTCCGTTGACCGCCATGGATCGTCTCCCCGCCCGATACGAAGGGGGAACATCCTAGGGGCAACCGTAGCCTCAATCAACGATGAACGGCCTGTTACTCGTCGGACTTACCGCTGACGCCGGCGTCAGCGAAGGTCGCCATGCCGTTGTGGGCTTCGATTGCGGCGCGCAGAATACCGGCGGCGAGCACCGCGCCGGTGCCTTCGCCGAGACGCATGGCGAGGTCTAGCATCGCTGTCTTACCGAGGCGTTCGATGAGCCGGCCATGACCGGGCTCGACCGACAGGTGGGCAACCTGGCAATGGTCGAGACCCGCCGGGTCGGCGACCAGCAAAGGCGCCGCGGCGGCGGTCGAGACATAGCCGTCGAGCAGCACCGGAATACGACCCAGGCGGGCCGCCAGCACGGCCCCGGCCATGGCCGCCAGCTCGCGCCCGCCGACCCGGCGCAGGGCCTCCCACGGGTCCGCCAAGGCCTCGCCATGGAACCCCATGGCGGCCTCCACCGCCGCGATCTTGCGGTCACGGCCGGCATCGTCAACGCCGGTGCCACGGCCCACCCAATCCGCCGCCGGTCCGCCGAACAGGGCGCAGGCCAGGGCCGCCGCCGCCGTGGTGTTGGCAATGCCCATCTCACCGAGGCACAGAATATCGGTCGCCGGATCAACGGCAGCCATACCGGCGCTCATGGCGGCGGCACATTCGCCCTCGCCCATGGCCGGGGCGGCGGTGAAATCGGCGGTCGGCGTCTCGAGATCCAACGGCGTTACGGTGAGGCGGGCGCCGACGGTTCGGCAAATTTGATTGATGGCAGCGCCGCCGGCCTCGAAGTTGGCGACCATCTGGACCGTGACCTCGGGGGGACAGGCTGACACGCCGCGTCCCGCCACCCCGTGATTACCGGCGAAAACACAGGCCAGAATTTGTTCGGCCCGGGGCGGATGGGCGCCCTGCCAAGCCGCCACCCAGGCACTGAGGTCTTCGAGCCGGCCAAGGGCGCCGGGCGGCTTGATCAGTTGACCTTCGCGCGCGGCGGCGGCGGCGGCGGCGGCCTCGTCCGGGCCGGGAAGCGTCGCCATCAAGCGGCGAACATCGTCGAGATTGCTGACGGTCGAAATCTGGGACATAAACTCTTCCAACGGGGCTGAGTTTGAATTGGCGCTGGCGCGTTCCTATATCGCCAGAATAGGACGCCGTCAAAGACGGCGATGCAATGGGATAGGGAAATCTGAATTTTGTCCGACGCCGAACCTTCGCGACCGTTCCCCGGCACGCCGCCGCAGTGGCTCAACGACGTTCGCCTCGCCGCCGGCTTTCTCACCCGCCTGGTGCCACCGCCGGGCGGGGTGATCCGTCCCCTGGCCCGGGCAGTACGGGCCTTTCCCCTGGTTGGCGCCGGATTGGGCGCGGCCGCCGGGCTGGTCTACATCGTCGCCAGCGAAGTCGGCCTGCCGCCGATCCTGGCCGCCCTGGTGACCCTGGCCGCCCTGGTGCTGGCCACTGGCGCGCTCCACGAAGACGGCCTCGCCGACACCGCCGATGGCTTCGGCGGTGGTATCGCCAAGGCCGCCAAGCTGACCATCATGCGCGACAGCCGCATCGGTACATACGGCGTGATCGCGGTGGCGTTTTCTCTCATGGCCCGGGTCGCCGCCCTGGCCACCATCGCCGAGCCGGCGCTGGTCTTCGCCGCCCTTGTGGTGACGGCAGCAGCGTCGCGCGCCGCCATGCCCCTGATCATGGTGCTTTTGCCCATGGCGCGCAGCGACGGTCTCGGCGCCGATGCCGGCCGGCCAAGTCGGCGCGACATGGTGATCGGCGCCATCCTCGCCCTGGTTATTGCCCTGCTCGCCCTTGACGGCGCGGTCGCCATTATCGCCCTGGTGGTCGGCGGACTTGGCGCCCTGGCTGTCGCCGCACTGGCGCGCCGGCAAATTGGCGGCTATACCGGCGACGTACTCGGAGCCGCCCAGCAAGTCAGTGAAGTCGCCATGCTTTTCACCATCGTCGCCCTATGAGCGCCACATGAATGAACGAACCGTAACCCGCTGGTGGTGGGTCCGCCACGCCCCGGCATTTCGCGTCAACGGCGGCATCTACGGCAACGACGACGTGCCCTGCGACACCACCGATGCCGAGTCGTTTCGCGGCCTCGCCCGCCTGTTGCCCGAGGACGCGATCTGGGTGACCAGCCATTTGAGCCGGACCAAATTGACTGCCGCGGCCATCGTTGACGGCGGCGCCGTGGGCCCCGAGCCCATGGTCGAGCAGGGCCTTGGTGAGCAAGGTTTTGGTGACTGGCAGGGCATGACCCACGCCGAGGTCGAGGCCGCCAATCCGGAGATCTATCACAAGTTCTGGCTCGCCCCGGCGGACCATGCACCGCCCGGCGGTGAGAGCTTCGTCGATGTCATCGATCGGGTCCGCACGGTGGTCGAGCGCATGACCGTCGATCATGGCGGGCGCGATATCATCGCTGTCGCCCATGGCGGCACCATTCGCGCCGCCCTGGCCATTGCCCTGGGCGTCGAAGCCGACCGGGCGCTGCCGTTCTGCACCGAAAACCTGTCGATCACCCGCATCGATCATGTAGACGGGCCGGGCGCCGGCGGCGACTGGAGAATCGTTACGGTCAACCAGCCGCCGAAGTAGCGCGTCACGGATTTTTCGTGCTAGGTTGGCCGCCGGCAATGAGAAGAGGGAAGTCGGTGACGCGCGCCTGATCGTTAAGGCCGCCATTCCGGCGCTGCCCCCGCAACTGTAAGCGGCGAAGCTTCGGCATAAGCCACTGGCGTTCAACCCCGAAAGGGGGCGGATGCCGGGAAGGCGCCGAGGCTGTTCACGCCCAAGCCAGGAGACCTCCTCGCTGCCTCTGGTCTCGCGATCCTCGGAGGGAGGAGAAGGACGAATAGTGGGCGATTTTTCCGAACCATCAGTGACCCTGGTCCTGGGCGGCGCGCGCTCGGGCAAGAGCGTCTATGGCGAACGTCTGGCCGAACGGTTCGGTGGTCCCATGACCTATCTCGCCACCGGCGAGGCCGGCGACGATGAGATGACGGCACGCATTGCCGATCACCGGGCCCGGCGCGGCAATCGCTGGACCACGGTCGAGGAGCCCCTCGAACTAGCCGACGCCGTGACCCGTGCTGATAAATCCGGCGGCGCCGTGCTGGTCGACTGCCTGACCCTATGGATAGCCAACCTGATGGCGGTCGAGCGCGACATCGCGGCCGAGAGCCTGCGCCTGGCGGAATGCCTGAAGGCCGTCGAGGGCGCCGTGGTGCTGGTGACTAACGAGGTCGGACTCGGCATCGTGCCCGACAATGCCGACGCCCGCGCCTTCCACGACCACGCCGGGCGGCTCAACCAATCCATCGCCCAAGTGGCCCATAATGTGGTGTTTGTCGCCGCCGGGCTGCCCATGATCCTCAAGGGAGAAGACTTGAATGCCTGAAGCATCGACACGGTCTAACGGCAAGATACCCGCCACGGTCATCACCGGCTTTCTCGGCGCCGGCAAGACCAGCCTGATCCACCACCTGCTGGAGACCGCCAATGGCCGGCGCATCGCCCTGATTATCAACGAATTCGGCGATGTCGGCGTCGACGGCGACCTGCTCGCCAGTTGCGGCATCGAGGGCTGCGGCGAGGACGAGATTATCGAGCTCGCCAACGGCTGCATCTGCTGCACCGTGGCCGACGACTTTCTGCCCACCATCGAGGCGTTGCTGGCCGGTGATCAGCCGCCCGAGCACATCGTCATCGAGACCTCGGGCCTGGCTCTGCCCAAGCCGCTGATCAAGGCGTTCAATTGGCCCGACGTGCGCACCCGGGTCACCGTCGACGGGGTGATCGCGGTGATCGACGCCGCCGCCATCGCCGACGGCCTGTTCGCGTCCGACCCCGAGGCGGTCGCGGCGCAACGCGAGGCCGATCCCATGCTCGACCACGGCAGCCCCCTGGAGGAAGTCTTCGAGGACCAGTTGCAGTGCGCCGATCTGGTGGTGCTCAACAAAACCGATCTGCTCGACGATGCCGGCCTCGACCAGGTTCGGGCGGATGTCGGCGGGCGTCTGGCCCGCGCGGTCAAGCTGGTGTCGGCGTCCCACGCCCGTATCGATGCCAGCGTATTGTTGGGCCTCGAGGCCGCCGCCGAAGACGACCTGGCGGCGCGCCCGTCCCACCACGACGGCGAGGACGACCACGACCACGACGACTTCGACAGCTTCACCGTGACCCTCGACCCCATCGCCGATCCGGCCGCCCTGGAGCAGCGCATCGCCGCCGCCATCGAGGCCCACGACATCCTGCGCATCAAGGGCTTCCTCCACGTCACCGGTAAGGACATGCGCCACGTGGTCCAGGCGGTCGGGGCGCGCATCCAGCGCTATTACGACCGGCCGTGGCGTGACGGCGAGGAGCGCCTCAGCCGCCTGGTGGTGATCGGCGAAAAAGGCCTCGATCGCCTCGCCGTGACCGCCGCCCTGGGAGCCTAGGACCGGTGCATCTGCTCGCCGCCCAGCCCGGCGCCGTCAGCGATGGCGAAGAGGCCGTCGATCTCGGCCAGACGCCGGGCGATATCGTCGTGCTGTCGGCGGCGGATACGGAGCTCGCCTGTCTGGCGGCGGCCAAGGCCCAGCAAGTCGGCGCCGCGCCGAGCCTGCGCCTCGCCAACCTAATGCACCTGGGCCACCCCCTGTCGGTCGACAATTACGTGGACGACGTCATTCGCCATGCCCGGCTGGTGGTGATCCGCCTGCTCGGCGGCGCCGGCTATTGGCGCTATGGGGTCGAGCAGGTGGTGACCGCCTGCCAGGAGGCCGGCGTCGCCCTCGCCCTGCTGCCCGGCGACGACCAACCCGACGCCGAACTGGCCCATCTCTCTCTGGTCCCCGCCGACACGGCCCACCGCCTGTGGCAATACTGTGTTCATGGTGGCATGGACAACGCCGCCAACTTCCTGGCCTACGCCGCCAGCCTGTTGGGCGACGATGACGACTGGCGCGAACCGGCGCCCCTGTTGCGCGCCGGGTTCTACTGGCCCGGCGCGGCCCAGCCTGATCTCGACATGCTGCGGAGTCACTGGCAGGACGGCGCCCCGGTAGCGCCGATCGTGTTCTACCGCGCCCTCATGCAGGCCGCCAACACGGCGCCCATCGATGCCCTCATCGAGGCCCTGACAGCGCGCGGCCTCAACCCGTTGCCGCTCTATGTCATGAGCCTCAAGGACCCGGTCTCGGCCGCCGTGGTCGCCGAGACCCTGGCCGCCGCACCGCCGGCCGTGGTGCTCAACGCCACCAGCTTCGCGGTCTCGACGCCGGGCGTGGCGGCCAGCGAGACGCCGTTCGACGGGGTCGATTGCCCGGTGCTCCAGGTGGTGTTCTCGGGCGGCAACGTTGACGGCTGGCGCAACGGCATGCGCGGCCTGGGCGCCCGCGATATCGCCATGAACGTGGCCCTGCCCGAGGTCGACGGCCGCATCCTGAGCCGGGCGGTGTCGTTCAAGGCCGCCGCCCGCTTCGATGCCGACACCCAAAGCGACATCGTCGCCTACGAGCCGGTCCCCGACCGCATCGGCTTCGTCGCCGATCTGGCCGCCAATTGGGCCCGGCTTGGCACCACCCCCGCGCCGGAGCGCCGGGTCGCCGTCATCCTGGCCAACTATCCCAACCGCGACGGCCGCATCGGCAACGGCGTCGGCCTCGACACCCCGGCGGGCACGGTGGTCCTGCTGCGGGCCATGGCCGAGGCTGGCTATGCCATGGGTGAGTTGCCCGCCGACGGCGCCGCCCTGATCGAGCGTATCCAGGCCGGGCCGACAAATCATGACCCGCAACGCGGCGCCGGCGAGTTCCTCGCCCTGCCCGACTACGAGAGCTTCTTCGCCGCCCTGCCCAAAGCGGCCCGCGACAAAGTCATGGAGCGTTGGGGGCCGCCGGAGACCGATCCGTTCTTCAGGGCCGGACGGACGAGCCAGGGAGACAAAGTTGGCGGCTTCACTATTTCCGCCTTCCGCCTCGGCAATGTGGCCATCGGCCTGCAGCCGGCGCGGGGCTACAACATCGATCCGGCGGCGAGCTATCACGACCCGGACCTGGCGCCGCCGCACAACTACCTGGCCTTCTACGCCTGGCTGCGCCGCGACTTCGGCGCCCACGCGGTGGTCCACATGGGCAAGCACGGCAACCTGGAATGGCTGCCCGGCAAGGCCCTGGCGCTTTCTTCGTCGTGCTTCCCAGAGGTCGCACTGGGACCCTTACCTCACCTCTACCCGTTCATCGTCAACGACCCGGGCGAGGGCACCCAGGCCAAACGCCGGGCCAGCGCGGTGATCGTTGACCACCTGACGCCGCCGCTGACCCGGGCGGAAAGCTACGGACCGCTGCGCGATCTCGAGCAACTGGTTGACGAGTATTACGACGCCGCCGGGGTTGATCCGCGGCGCATCAAGGTGTTGAGCAAACAGATCGTCGAGCTGAGTCAGCGCATCGGCCTCCACGAGGATTGCGGCATCACCGAGCGCGACGGCGAGAACGAGGCGCTGATCAAGCTCGACCGCTATCTCTGCGAGCTCAAGGAAATGCAGATTCGCGACGGCCTCCACGTCTTTGGCGAGTCGCCGGTGGACGGCCAGCTAACCGACCTGCTGGTCGCCCTGGTGCGCGTGCCGAGGGGCACCGACGCCCCCGGCGACGCCTCCCTGACCCGCGCCCTGGCCGCCGATATGGCGCTCGACTTCGACCCGCTGGATTGCGACATGGCCCTGCCCTGGAAGGGTCCCCGGCCGGACGCTCTGACCAACGGCGCGGCGTGGCGCACCCAGGGCGACACGGTGGAGCGCATCGAGGCCCTGGCCACCGCCCTGGTCAACGGCGCGGCTACTGCCGAGGAACATTGGGCCGAAACCATGGCTGTGCTTGACGAAGTCGAGCGCACCGTGCGGCCGGCCGTGACGGCCAGCGGCGACGCCGAGATCGCCGGCATGATCACCGGGCTCGATGGCCGCTTCGTGGCGCCCGGCACCTCGGGGGCGCCGACCCGGGGGCGCCTCGACGTGCTACCCACCGGGCGCAACTTCTATTCGGTCGATACCCGCTCGGTGCCGACCCCGGCGGCCTGGCTACTCGGCTGGAAGTCAGCCTCCCTGCTGGTCGAGCGCCACATGCAGGAGCACGGCGCCTGGCCCAAGACCATGGCCCTCAGCGCCTGGGGCACCGCCAACATGCGTACCGGCGGCGACGACATCGCCCAGGCCCTGGCGCTCATGGGTGTGCGGCCGACCTGGGACGCGGCGTCACGCCGGGTCACCGGCTTCGAGGTGATGCCGGTGTCGATCCTCGACCGGCCCCGGGTTGACGTCACCTTGCGGGTTTCCGGGTTTTTCCGCGACGCTTTTCCCGGGCTCATCGATCTGGTGGATTCGGCATCCCGCGCGGTTGCCGCCCTGGATGAACCGGCCGCCGACAATCCCCTGGCCGAGCGGGTGGCGGCCGATACCCGCGACCTGGTCGACGGCGGCATGGCTCCCGAGGCGGCCCGGCGCCGGGCCGGCTACCGGGTGTTCGGCTCCAAGCCGGGGGCCTACGGCGCCGGGCTCCAGGCGCTGATCGACGAGCGCGGCTGGGAAAGCGAGGCCGACCTGGCCCGCGCCTATGTGGCCTGGGGCGGCTACGCCTACGGCGCGGGCGCTGAGGGCGAGGCCGAGCACGCCCTGTTCGAGCGCCGCCTGGGCGCCGTCGAGGCGGTCGTCCACAACCAGGACAACCGCGAGCACGATCTGCTCGATTCCGATGACTACTACCAGTTCGAGGGCGGCCTGACGGCGGCGGTGCGCCACGTCTCGGGCGCCCAACCGGTGGTCTATCACAACGACCACTCGCGGCCCGAGAGCCCCAAGATCCGCACCCTGGAGGAAGAAATCGCCCGGGTCGTCCGCGCCCGCGTGGTCAACCCCAAGTGGATCGAAGGGGTCATGCGCCACGGCTACAAGGGAGCCTTCGAGATGGCCGCCACGGTGGACTATATGTTCGCCTTCGCGGCCACCGCCCATGCGGTGCGCGACCATCATTTCGATGCCGTGTTCGACGCCTATCTGGCCGACGACCGGGTCCGTGAATTTCTCGAAGCCGCCAATCCGGCGGCCCTGGCGGAAATGGCGGCGCGGCTCATGGAGGCCCAGGAGCGGGGCCTGTGGCGGCCGCGCTCCAACACCGCCCATCCTCTGTTGGCACAGCTCGCGGGCCAGAACCCGGTCGAGCCCGTGGAAGCGGCCCTGCAATGAGTGACGCCACCAGAGAACCCCTCAATTGGCGCCTGTTCCTCACCCTGTGGCTGGCTGGAACCGTGGCCGCCCTGCCGTTGATTCCGGTCACGGTCGTGCTTGGCGAGGCCGGCGTCGGCGCCCAGGCCGTGAGTTGGCAGAACGCCACCATGGCGGTGCTGGCGGCCGCTCTCGTGGTCTTCTCGGCGGCCATTTACGTGGGCCTGCGAACCGGTCGGCGTTTCGGCCTCGGCGTGCCGCTGGTCGCGGCCTGGCTGGCTGGCGAGCCCCTGGCGGACGCCGGCAAACCCCTCGCCACGGGAGCGCTGACGGGCGGCGCCCTGGGGCTCATAGGCGTGGTGCTGGCGGTGGACGTGGTCGGCGACAGCGCCGCGCCAGCCATGCCCGCGGATGACGTGGTACCCTTGTGGGTCGGAGTCGCCCAGGCGCTCAGCGCCGGGGTCGGTGAGGAATTGCTGTTTCGCCTCGGCCTGATGTCCGTGCTTGTGGCCTTCGTCCGACGTGTCATCCCGGGCGACGGTGACAGTGCTTCCGACTCGGTCATGTGGACCGCCCTGGCTCTGACAGCGGTGATGTTCACGGCGGTTCACGGCGCGCCGGGCGGCGGCGCGGAAGAGGCCAGCCAGTTGGTTACCGAACCCATGCAGATGCTGCGCCTGGTCAGCGGCATGCTGTTCGGCTGGCTATTCTGGAAACACGGCCTTGAAGCCGCCGTGGCGGCCCATTTTACCTACGATATGGTGCTGTTTTACGGCGTCATCGCAGCGGTCTGAGGCGAGAGGAAAACAAAACCATGAGTGACAACCAAACCACCGACGAGCGCCACACCGAGAAGATGAAGAAGCGCAAGCAAGCGCGCGACAAGATCATGGCCGGCAAAACCGAGGAGCGCGGCCTGATCATCGTCCATACAGGCAAGGGCAAGGGCAAGTCGACCGCCGCCATGGGCCTGGCCATGCGCTCCATCGGTCACGGCCTCAAGGTCGGCATCGTGCAGTTCGTCAAGGGCGCCTGGGAGACCGGCGAGCGCGACATCCTCGACAAGTTCCCCGACCTGGTCACCATCAAGGCCATGGGCGAGGGCTTCACCTGGGACACCCAGGACCGCCAGCGCGATGTGGCCGCCGCCGAGAAAGCCTGGGCCACGGTCCAGGACATGATGGCCGACGAGAGCTATCACATGGTCATCGCCGACGAGCTCAACATCGTGCTGCGTTACGACTATCTCGACGCCGACGCGGTTATCAAAGGACTACAGGCCAAGCGTCCCGACCTCCACGTGGTAGTCACCGGGCGCAACGCCAAGGCCGAACTTATCGAGATTGCTGATCTGGTCACCGAGATGACCCAAATAAAGCATCCCTTCCGCAGCGGCGTGAAGGCCCAGATCGGCGTTGAATTCTAACGACTAGGGGGACCCGAACATGAAAACCATTCTCCGAGCGCTGTTCATGGTGATGCTGGTTGCCACCACCCCGGCTCAGGCATCGTCGGAAGAACAGCAACTGGTCGATCAGGCGCGGATCGCCGTTGAGAAGCTGCGCGCTGATCCGACCCTGCCGAGCTTCCCGGCGCTGCTGTCCCAGGCCAAGGCGGTACTGGTGGTGCCCGAGTTGGTCAAGGCCGGCTTCATCTTCGGTGGCGAGGGCGGCCTCGGTGTGCTGCTGGTGCGCAACCCGGAAACCGGCGAATGGAGTCCGCCCGCCTTCTACACCATGGCGGCGGCCAGCGTCGGCCTGCAGATCGGCGTCCAGGTCTCCAAGGTCATGTTCCTGATCATGACCGACGGCGGCCTTAGCGCCTTGATGTCCGACAAACTGACCCTCGGCGCCGACGCCAGCATCGCCGCCGGACCCATGGGCGCCGGCATCGAGGCCGGCACAACGTTCAACGCCGATGTCGATATCTATTCCTTCGCCCAGACCAAGGGTCTGTTCGGCGGGCTGTCCTTCGAAGGCGCCGTACTGGTGCCCGACGACGACGCCAACGAGGCTTATTACGGCAAGGCGGTGACGGCGCGCGGCGTGGTTATCCTCGGCGAGGTCGAGAACAGCGCCGCCGACGACTTGAGGGAAGCCCTTGCCAGCGAATAAGGCCATGGGTCCTAGGACGTTGATGCTCCAGGGCACCGGCTCCAATGTGGGCAAGTCCCTGCTGGTGGGCGGCCTGGCACGGGCCTATGCGGACCGGGGTGTGGCGGTGCGCCCGTTCAAGCCGCAAAATATGTCGAACAACGCCGCGGTGACCAAGGACGGCGGCGAAATCGGCCGCGCCCAGGCGCTTCAGGCCCGGGCCGCGCGCATCCCGCCCAGCGTCCACATGAACCCGGTGCTGCTCAAACCGCAAAGCGACATCGGCGCCCAGGTAGTGGTTCAGGGCAAGGTCGAGGGCAACGCCGACGCCCGCGATTACCACGCTCTCAAGCCCAAACTTATGCCTCGGGTACTCGACAGCTTCGCCCGGCTCAAAGCCGAGGCCGGGCTGGTTCTGGTGGAAGGCGCCGGCAGCCCGGCCGAGGTCAACCTGCGGGCCGGCGACATCGCCAATATGGGCTTCGCCCTGGCCGCCCAAGTGCCCGTGGTCCTGGTCGCCGATGTCGATCGGGGCGGCGCCCTGGCCGCCGTGGTCGGTACCTGGGAGTTGCTGGAGGACGCCGAGCGCGCCCTGCTCAAGGGCTTCATCATCAACAAGTTTCGCGGCGACCCGGCGTTGTTCCATGACGCCGAACGCGTCATTTCC
>JAYGEF010000445.1:0-3844 GCA_046582535.1 Alphaproteobacteria bacterium | reverse complement strand
GCGAAGGGCTCGAGCAGCGGGTGAGGCGTGTCGCGGGCGAGCGTGTTGGCCAGGGTCCAGCCGACAGCGGGGGTCGCCTTGAACCCGGAATAGCCCCAGCCCGCGTTGATGAAGAGCCCGTCGATCGGCGTTGAGCCGACGATGGCATTGCCGCCCATGGAAATATCCGCGATGCCGCCCCATTGGCGCATGAGCCGCATTTTTGCGAGAAACGGAAACATGGCGATTGCCCGGGCGGCGGTCTCTTCGATGCGCACGAAACTCCCCCGCGAGGCGTAGGAGTTATAGGGTTCGATGGTTCCGCCGAGCACGATCTCGCCCTTGTCCGTCTGGCTCAGATAGGCGAGCCCGGCATTGAAATTGACGACCACGTCGATCGCCGGCTTGACGGGCTCGGTCACGAAGGCCTGAATCGCGTGGCTCTCGAGCGGCAATGTCAGCCCGGCCATCGCCGCGACCGTGCTCGAGTGGCCGGCGACGGAAATTACCACCTTGTCGGCGGCGATACGCCCTGCCGGCGTTTCCACCGCGCGGACCCGGTTCTGTGCGATGTCCAAGGCGGTGACCGGGCAGTGTTCGATGATGTCGACGCCAAGGGCGCTCGCGGCGCGCGCGAAGCTCCATGCCACGGCGTCGTGGCGGACCGTGCCGCCGCGTTCCTGCAACAGAGCGCCGGCAATGGGAAACCGGGCGTCTTCGCTCAGATCGAGCTGGGGCACGCGCCGGCCAAGCTGGGCACGGTCGAGAATGACCGCATCGGATCCACGCAGGTGCATGGCGTTCGCCCGAAGGATGAACAATTCGAGCTCGCCGTCGGAGTGTGCGAGATCCACATAGCCACGTTGAGACACCATGAGATTGTAGTTGAGCTCGGCGCTCAGGCCTTGCCAGAGTTCCAGGGCGAACTCCTTCAATGCGGCGCTCGCCTCGAGGAAATAGTCCGAGCGGATGATCGTCGTGTTGCGGCCGGTATTGCCGCCGCCGATCCAGCCACGCTCGACAACGGCGATACGCGAAAGCCCGTGATTGCGCGCAAGGTAGTATGCGGTCGCGAGCCCATGTCCGCCGCCGCCAATGATGACAATATCGTAAGCGCCGGACGGTTCGGCGCGGCGCCATTGGCGCGGCCACGCGGCGCGCCCGGAGAACGCCGCCCGGGCGAGAGCAAACAGGGAAAAATGCGATTTTCTCATGGAATCCCTCACTATCCGGCCACTGTCCTTTGCCGTCCCGTGGCCGATCATCAGCGTACCGAAACGGCCTTGTCAATGATATGATCACAGTACAAACTCGGTTGCGAAAAATCGAGCCTTGATGGCGCATGGCGACGGATTTGGAAGGGGGAGATACGGTGGCGGCGAACATCGCGAGCCAGGCAACCGACGATGCCAAGCAGCGTGCCGGGGCGCTCAATCTTATGAGGAATTGCCTATCGGTCGAGGCCGGAGACAGTGTTTTGATCATTGGCGAAGAGGGCCAATCCGCGTACTTCGACATGGCGGTATGCGACATCGTCGCCGACGCGGCACGAGAGATCGGCGCGCGGCCCCGAATCATGATCGCGCCGCAAATCGACGGGCCGAATAACATTCCCGCGGGTATCGCGGAAGCGATGGGGAATTCCGATCACACACTCTTCTTTGCCCGCTTCGGCGACCGGGTGCGCTTTCTTCAGTTGCCTGGCAAGGGGACGAAGACGATGTGTTACACCCGCGACGCAGGCTATCTCGGGGCCGAATTCGGCCGCGTGCCCTACGGACTCTATGTCGACGTGCTGGACCGTCTGATGGCGCGAATTTCGGTTGCCACGGGGTGCCGGATCAGGTGTCCCCTGGGAACCGATCTCACGGCCGAACTTGCATTGTCTAACGGGGAGAATGGTGGCGAAGATACGGTGGCGGCGGACTTCACTGTCAGGCTGTTTCCCGTGATGATCTTCCCGCCTCTGTCCTGCGCGCATATGTCGGGACGGCTGGCGCTCGGCCGATGGCTGGTGTCGACAGCGGTGAATGCCTATGAAGAAAGCCTGTTCACCATCGCCGGCGATGTTTTCGCGATCCTGGATCGAGGCCGCATCACCGGCTTCGAAGGCGCCGCCTCGGAAGTCGCCCGCATCGAGGCTCATTTCCACATGGTGGCGTCACTGGTCGGTGGTGATCCGTTCGCCATCAATTCATGGCACACCGGCATCTATCCGAAAACCTATTACCCCGGCGAGGCCACTGATGACGTCGAGCACTGGGCCGATATCGTCTATGGCAGTCCGCGCTACACGCATTTTCACGCCTGCGGCGGCGATCCCGGAGACATCTGCCTATCCCTGTTCGATGCGACGATCTGGTTCGACGACGAGGTGCTGTGGGACGCCGGCCGGTTCGCGTTTCTCGAGCGCGAAGATATGCAGGCCCTGAAGGCTGGTTATGGCGGCGCGCAGGAAGCTTACGACATGCGGTGGGACATCGGCATCTGACGATCCAGCTTATCCTCGCGGCGGCGGCAGGCGAAAGCCGAGCGTTCCGTCTCTGCCGAGCTGATCGGGAAGCCGTTCTCTCGCCTCCATGGTTTGGCGAAAGCCCGCGTGACGCGCCGCCATCCGCGCCGCCGTGTCGGGCTCGATGGGACCGTCGGCAGCGTCGCCGGGCGCCGCCGCAACCGGGGCCGTGCTCTCCAGGCCCAAGTCTGTTCCCGGGTACCCATCGATACCTTCGTCGAGCACGGCAACGTCGGGCCAACCCATCTGCATCATCCAGCTCGCGATCAGGGTCGCCCGCGCGCCGTCATTGTCGACCAGGCACAATCGCGCGTTACGCGTCGCAATATGATCCTCGGTCAAGCCGATCAGCTCGCCGCCCGGCACCCACGCGCAGTCCGGCAGATGACCGGCGTCGAATTCGGCGCGGCCGCGCACATCGATCACGTAGACCGTTCGTTCCTGGGATTCGGCGCGCCAAGCTTGCAGTTGTTGCCAGGAAATCGACCGCACGGCAAAGCGATGGACAATTTGCCCGGCAGCCTGGCGGGCCCACGCCCTGGCCTCCGAGCTGAGCGGGATCGAAGCCTGCTCTGCGCCTCTCGCCAGGGTATAGCCCGCCAGATCCCATCCCATGGTTCCGTAGTAAAGCGCGCTGATCGGGTTGGGAACGCCGGCATTGATCAGCGACTGGCAGCCCAGAACAGCGCGTGCCCGGCCGCCACAATTGACGACAATTTCGTGCTCCGGGTTGGTGACAATATCGGCGATGCGATAAGGCTGCTCGGCCAATGGCAGATTGACCGCGCCCGGAATGCTTTCGTCATGAAATTCATCGAAGGGGCGGCTGTCGAGGATCGTGATTGCCGCGCCGGAATCGAGTTTCGACTTCAAGTCCTGGGCCGTAATCCGGGGCGTTCCATAGTGGCGTTCGACACAGAGCGCAAACGTATTGTTGATGCTGTAGGTTCCGCTGAAGAGTTCAAATCCGGCGTCCGGCCAGGCTTTCACGCCGCCCTTTAGAATGTGGAGATCGCCGTATCCCAGCGCTTCCAGGACGGCCGCCGCTTGATCCGCCAGCCCGGTGGCGTCGTCACACAAGACAACACGGGTCGATGGTCGCGGAACAAGCCGGTTGATCTCCCCGCTCAGGCGTTCGGCGGCCAAGTTTACGGCAAGAAGGATATGTCCCTTTTCAAAGTCGGTGGCGGGCCGCACGTCGACCAGCGCGATCTCCAAACCGTCGGTCAACATCGACCGCAGCATCGCCGGGGTGAGCCAACTCCTCATCCGCGCAGGGTAACGCAAGTAGCCCGATCAATCATGATGGCGTTGTCAGACTAAAGCGAAGCGGTGTCCGAAGGTCGTGATGCA
>JAYGEF010000419.1:0-3407 GCA_046582535.1 Alphaproteobacteria bacterium | reverse complement strand
GAACGAGACTATCGAAGTTGCCACCGAAATATCGTAGCGCAACGGATATTCGAGATTACGGGCCTGACAGTACAAAATTTGGGAGTCAGGCTGGGGGCCGCGTAATTGTCTGACCATGAAAGAGAGCCGCTGAGGGCGTATGCCTGAGATCTCTGGTGAATCGGAAGCCATGGTACTTAATAAAGGCCGCACCACAAATCAGTCAGAAGCACGGCGAGACTGTTTGTTGCGCGGCCATAGATCTCGACGGCAACTGGCTGCGCCTCTATCCGGTTTCATTTAGACACCTGGATGACGGTCAGAAATTTGGCCGTTGGGATCGCGTCCGATTTAATTGGTCGTTGCCAAAAGACGACCAACGGAGAGAAAGCCGTAGAATTGATCAACAGTCGCTCACGATTGATGGCGCATTGCCTAAACGAGAGCGTCAGGATTTCCTCAGTTCACTCATCGTAACCAGCCGTGACAAGGAACGTGAGGAAGGAAGAAGTCTCGCAATGCTTCAAGCCGAAATTCTCGAATTTTTCCACGAAAAAAAGACCGCTGAGGAGATAGCGACGGTAACTGGGAAATTCCGGGCTCTTCATGATCAGGATGACCTGTTTAATACCAAGCCCCTAATTCCATATTATCCAGCGCCCTATAAATTCAAATACCGGTACCAGACAGACGATGGGCTCCGGGAAGGAACTTGTCAGGATTGGGAAATTGAAGCCACATTCTATCGATGGTCCAAGCGTTATGATGAGAAGGAGACCTTAGACCGAATTAGTGAGGTCTTTGGGGAAGAGTATCGCAGAAAAGGTATGCTCTTAGCCATGGGGACACATTCGCTGTATCCGGACCGCTGGTTGATCAACGGTGTAATCCGTCTCGATGAGGTCAAGCAGTTTAGCTTGCTGTGATTGCTCGGAGGATTGATTGTTCGCCCCGGCCTGCGATTCCTAACCCTGCTTCCCCAACTTCAGCTTCACAAGCGACCACGCCGTCCACAGGCAGTAGACTGTGGCGCCCAGACCGCAGAGCACGAAGAACGGTTCGAGCCAGCCGAGCCAGGTGATCGGGGCGATGAGGTAGATGCCGTCTTCCAGCTCGAAGCCGGCCATGCCGGGATAGCCGACGCTGTCGCCCTCGGCCAGGTCCTGGGCCTTGTCGAGATCGAGATTGAGGAACATGGAGAGGATCGCCGAGGCGAAGCCGGCGGCACCGAGGGCCAGGGCCCAGTTGCCCAGGCCGCCGGCCATCAGGCCAATGCCCATGCCGGTGAACAGGGCGCTATAGCTCAAGCCGCCGCTGATGTAGTCGAGGTAATAACCGAGCCGCGAGGTTTTGCCGGTGAGCCGCGCCAGTTCGCCGTCGAAGTGATCGAGAAACCGGGCTAGAACGAAGACGCCGGCGCCCCAGTTGGCGGCCACCGCATCGCCGGTGGCGAACAGCCAGGCGGCGGCGAGACCGAGCGCCAGGGTGAGCAGGGTGATGTGGTTCGGCGTCACCGGCGTGTGGGCCAGGGGCCGCACCATAATGCGGGCGAGACGCTGGTCGTAGGGTGGTTTTTCCACGGCTTGGGCCGGTCGGTTGCGGGTTGTCGTAACCTGATTTCGCTCTCCGGTTCTGTCAAGCCCAGCCTTGACCAGTGATGCCGCGCCGGGGATTGTGCGCCAACCAACAATCGTGGGACCGACCCTTGCGCCTGTTTCGACTGATCTATCTGCTTCTCGGCATCGGCCTGTTGGCCGCGGTGATTGCCGCCAGCGATCTTACCGCCGTGGGAGAGTGGCTGTTCCAACTCGGCCTGGTTGGGGTTGTCACGGTGTTCGTGATCACTTGCTGCGCCTTCCTCTGCGACTCGGGGTCGTGGTGGCTGATGCTATCGGGCGACAAGCTCGAGGCGGTCTGGCTCTACCGTTTGTGGCGGGTTCG
Source organism: Alphaproteobacteria bacterium (assembly GCA_046582535.1). Lineage (GTDB taxonomy): Bacteria > Pseudomonadota > Alphaproteobacteria > JAAXGF01 > JAAXGF01 > JAYZAP01. The sequence goes on along the minus strand of JAYGEF010000419.1, from coordinate 1,487 downwards.
CATGGTCGGCGAGGCGTTTAACGCCATTATCCCGGCGGCGTCCCTCGGCGGCGAACCGATCAAGGTTTTGTTGCTCAAGCGTCTTCACGGCACCGATTATAGGGCCGCGACGGCGTCCCTGGTCATGGCCAAGACAACAATTCTATTCGCCCTGATCGGCTTCTCGGCGATTGGCCTGACCGTGATGATGCAGTCGGACGACCTGGCCGAGGCTTACGGCGCCCTGGCCGGAGCGGGGCTGGCGGCGTTGGCCTGTGGCGGCCTCGGGTTCTTCGCCATCCAGCGCTGGGGCATGGCCAGCCGCCTGGCCGCCTGGCTCGCCCGCCACCGTATGGGCCGGCGGTTGGAGCGTGCCCTGATCCACCTGCAGACCATCGACGATAGCTTCATTGAATTCTACCACCAGCGGCCGGGCCGGTTCGCCGCCGCCCTTGGCCTGGCGCTGGTGAGTTGGCTGCTGGGCGCGGCCGAGCTCTACATGGTGCTCGGGTTTTTCGGCCATGGCATATCCGTGGCCGAGGCCTTGATCATCGACTCGGTGTTGCAGTTGATTCGCGCTGGCACGTTCTTCATCCCGGCCAGCATCGGGGTCAGCGAGATGGGCTTCGTGGTCCTGGTCGGGGCCCTGACGGGGCAACCACCGCTCGGCCTCGCCGCTGCCATCGTCCGCCGTAGTCGCGAAGTGCTATGGATTGCCTGGGGCGTACTGCTCGGCTGGCGCCTCTCCTTCACCCCGGCCATGGCCACTGCCGAACTGGCCAAGAAATAATAAACGGGACAGGGTATTTAATTAATTAAAACCCTGTCCCCTTTATTATTTCCCCTTTATTTACTTAGAGGCGTAGGGTGAAGAGTTACTGGGCGTTGCGGACGCCACGTAGTTCGTGGCGGCCGACCGGTTGGAGCCGCTGGGCGCAGGTCTTGGCGGCGCCGGCGAAGGCTTCCGAGACCAGCACGTTATAGCCCAGCGGCTGGCACAGAGTTTCGATGCGGCTGGCCTCGTTGACCGCCGGCCCGATGACCGTAAAGTCGAGACGGTCGGCGGCGCCCACATTACCGTACAGCACATCGCCCAGGTGGAGCGCGATATCGAGTTCCATGGCCGGCCAGTCGGTGGCGCGGCGCTCGTCATTGAGGGCATTCACCCGGTCAAGGGCATCGGCCGCCGCCGACAGCGCCTGGCTGCACAGCGGGCCGGCCTCGTCGATCATGGTATCGAAGGTCGCCAGCAGGCCGTCACCGAGGAACTTCAATACCTGGCCGCCACGATCCATCACCGGGCGCACCATGCATTCGAAATAGGCGTTGAGCATGTGGCCAATGCGGTGGCGGGGCATGGTGTCGCTGACCGCCGTGAAGCCGCGCAGATCGGCGAGCCAGATGGCCGCCGGCAGCGCATGCATCTTGCCTGGGAGGATATCGCCGGCGAGGATGCGCCGGCCGCTTTCAGCGCCGACATAGGTGCCGACATAGGTATCGAGCATGTT
>JAYGEF010000412.1:0-2721 GCA_046582535.1 Alphaproteobacteria bacterium | reverse complement strand
AACCGGGCCCGCTTCCTTGGTCCAGGCGAAATGCAGAAGGGCGCACTTCAAATTTGATTTGGCCGCCGCCGCCGCGGTTTGGCGTGTGTGGTTCGATTGAATGGCGCCTGCCGTCACCAACATATCAGCGCCGGATTCAATGGCGTCGCCGACCAGGAACTCAAGCTTGCGGGTTTTGTTGCCGCCGCCTTCCAGGCCAGTCAGGTCATCGCGCTTGATCCACAACTCGGGGCCATCCAGGTAGCGGGCAAAGTTGTCCAGCCGATGGATCGGCGTAGGCAGTTGCGCCAATGCGGCCCGCGGCCATTTGGCCAATTCATGGAGCAAGCCATCAGTCGTTACGTGGTCGGACATGAGTTCATCATCTCTTTGAAGCCGGAAAATCGGTTCGCCTGGGCAGACTATAGCGCAAGTTTCGTCTCGCACGCCCAAACCGCTGCCCGCTTCAGTATCTGATCGCGAGGCTGGGCGAAGCATCGCAACAGAGCTATCCTCGGGCCTACTCGTTAACCAGCAGAATATCCCGATGAGCAAAAAACTGTCGGCGGCTATCGCGGTTTGTCTGATGTTGGCCATCGCCGGCCCGTCGCCTTCGGCCGTTGCCGGCATGCCGGTGGCGGTAGACGGCCAGCCGCTGCCAACCCTGGCGCCAATGATCAAGCTGGTGGCGCCAGCCGTGGTCAATATCGCCACCGAGGGCCGTGTCCGCGTACGCCAGAACCCGCTGCTCAACGACCCGTTCTTCCGCCGCTTCTTCAACTTGCCCACGGTCGAACGCGAGCGCCGGGTTCAGAGCGTCGGGTCGGGGGTTATCGTCGATGCCGCCAACGGCTTTGTGCTGACCAACAATCACGTCATCGCCAACGCCGACAAGATCGTCGTCACCCTGCGCGACCGCCGGCAGTTCGAAGCCGAATTGATCGGCACCGACCCGGACACGGACATCGCCGTGCTGAGAATCCCCGCCGAGGATCTGACGGCGCTTCGGCTAGGCGATTCCGACGCCCTCGAGGTCGGCGATTTCGTCGTCGCCATCGGTAATCCCTTCGGCATCGGCCAGACCGTGACGTCGGGAATTGTCAGCGCCATACGCCGCAGTGGCTTAGGGATCGAAGGCTACGAGGATTTCATCCAGACCGACGCGTCGATCAACCCGGGCAATTCCGGCGGCGCCCTGGTCACCCTGCGCGGCGAGCTTATCGGCATCAACACGGCCATCATCGGCCCCAGTGGCGGCAACGTCGGCATCGGCTTCGCTATTCCGATCGATATGGCCCAGCAGATCATGGCCCAGCTTGTGACCTACGGCGAGGTGCACCGCGGCCTGCTCGGCGTCAACGCCCAGGATCTGACGCCCGATATCGCGGAAGCCCTTGGCATCGATATTCGCCACGGCGCCATTGTCAGCCGCGTCGGTGACAACTCGCCGGCGGCCCGGGCCGGACTGGCATCCGGCGACATCATCACCGCTATCGGCGGCGAGGTGATCTACGGGGCCAGCGACGTACGCACCAAAATCGGCCTGCTCAGGGTCGGCGACCGGGTCGAGATCACTGTTCTACGTGATGGCGCCGTCTTGACCCTGATGGCCGAGGTGGCCGAGCCCAAGGCCGAAAGCCTGAAGGGCCAGGGCACGGCCAAGCGGCTGTCCGGTCTCACAGTGGCGCCGCTTACCGACGAGTCGCCGCTCTACGGCAGGGTTGAAGGGGTGCTGGTGGTCAAGGTCAAGAAGAGCAGTTCGGCCTGGCGTACCGGCCTGCGCAAGGGCGACGTCATCTTCGAAGTAAACAATCAGCCGACCCCGACCATCGCGGCCTTCCGCGAGGCGGTATCGATTGAGCAGCGCAAACTTGTGGTCAAGCTGCGCCGCGGCAATGCTCAGATGTTCATCGTCGTCCGCTAGGGCGTTATCCGGCTCTATGGGGCCATTCGATGTGGCTCATGTGCTTTTTGGGCAGGAGTGGCGCGCCGTCCTTAGGACTTCCAGCCCAACTTGTGAGCGATACGCACCGCCTGGGTCCGATTAGTGGCGCCAAGTTTTCGAAACACGCCCTTTAGGTGAACCTTGACGGTAACTTCCTGAAGGCCGAGTTGTCGCGCGATTTCCTTATTAGGATGTCCTTCCACCAACACGGCGAGAACGTCGCGCTCGCGCCTTGTTAGGTGGTGTATAGGATTATCCGCGGGGAAATCAGCATCACCCTGTCCGGCTAGGAGAGATTGATCATCGTCATCAAGAATTATCGATGGCACGAACTTTTCACCAGACAAAACCAACTGCAGGGCGCTGAGCATGGCCCTGCCACCCAGGGTCTTGGGGATATAGCCTTGGGCGCCGCGTTGCAGGGCGTCGAGCACCAGCTTGCGGTCATAGGTTCCCGATAGAATCACCACAGGCACGTCGGGGCAGGTCTCGCACATCCGGTCGAGGCCCTTGAGCCCGTCCATACCAGGCATGGACAGATCGAGGATGATGAGGTTAAGGCCATCGATTGACTGCGCGAGTTCAAAGGCCCGCGCAAAATAATCCGCTTCGACGATTTCGACATCATGGTCGTCATCGAGGCGCTTCATAAGCAGTTTCAGACCATCCCGTAGCAGGTGATGATCGTCGGCAAGCAGGATCTTCATAAATGTGGCCGCCGGGTACCGTGAAATAGAAAGACATAGTTGCACAGAGGTGCGTAAGTAAGGGCTGAAAATTAATATTGGGTTAACTTT
>JAYGEF010000394.1:0-7414 GCA_046582535.1 Alphaproteobacteria bacterium | reverse complement strand
CGTGTGCTCTTCCGATCTCTCTTCAATAATAGTCATTGCAATTCTTGTTTTTTCCGTACTGGTTACGTTTATCTGCTACATCGTATCGCGCTCGATTTCCCGTTCGCTACGAGAGCTCGGCGCCATCGCGGAAGGTCTGGCAAGCGGCCGGCAGGAAGTCGAGATCGATCCGGCTATGCTGTCGCAAAATGACGAGATCGGTGTTTTTGCCCGTACCTTTGATACCATAAATCAGAATTTGAGCGCCGAGCGGGTTCGCATTCGACAGATTACCAATGCCCTTCCGGTTCTCATTGCCGAGCGGGATACAGCCTATCTCTATACATTTGCTAACCGGGCTTATCGTGAGTGGAACAATTTTGTTGACCAGTCGATCGTTGGACGAAGCATCGATGACGTTTTGGGCCAGGCCCTCGCCGATCAAGTTACCCCATTCGTCGCCCGAGGGTTGGCCAACGAACGGGTGAGCGTAGAGATTTCTGTTAATTTTGTGGGTATCGGGCTTCGCGACATCGAGGCGACCTACATACCCCATGTGGACAGTCACGGCGTCGTTGTCGGATGTTTCGTTCTGATAATCGATCTGAGCGAACGCAAGCTGTCCGAGGCCAAACTGCAGCAAGCCCAGAAGATGGAGGCGGTTGGTTAATTGACCGGCGGCGTCGCTCACGACTTCAACAATCTCCTCGCGGTCATGATCGGCAACGCCGAGCAGCTTCAGGAGGGCATCGGTGACGATGCCCAAACGGCGCAATCCATCGGCGATATCATGGATGCGATCGTCAATGGAGCATCTTTGACCAGCCGACTGTTGGAGTTTCCCGCCAGACCATGTTGTCGCCTGTTGCGGCCGATATTACCGGCGTCATTGGCGGCCTTGAGGACATGTTGCAACGATCACTAGGCGAGACGATTGATCTAAAAATTGAAGAAGTTCCGGCACTGTGGCCGGCGACGATCGATCCCCATCAGCTCGAAAACGCCCTGGTCAACATGGCGATCAATGCCCGCGATGCATGCCCCAGGGCGGAACCCTGACCATCGATACCGCCAACGTCACCCTGGACGAAACCTATGAGGAACGGAACGACGAGGTGATGCGCGGCGATTATGTGGAAATCTCCGTGAGCGATACGGGCGTCAGAATACCGCCCGATATACTTGGGAAAGTCTTTGACCCGTTCTTCACCACCAAGGAAGTGGGCGAAGGCAGTGGCCTTGGCCTGAGTATGGTCTTCGGGTTCGCCAAGCAATCCAAGGGCCATAGCTCGATTTACAGCGAAGTCGGTGTCGGGACGACGGTAAAGCTCTATTTGCCGCGCTCCCAGGAGGACGCAATCGAAGACATCACGAGGGATGTCAGTCCCGAACCCGGGGGAGGAACAGAAATTATCCTCGTCGTTGAGGATGACGAAAGGTTAAGAAACATTGCCAGCCGGACACTCCGCAACCAGGGCTACGACGTGGTTGTGGCAGCGAACGGCGAAGAGGCCATCAGACATGTGGAAGACGGTCGGCACTTTGACCTGTTGTTCACCGTTGTGGTGTTGCCCGGCGGCATGACCGGCGTCCAGGTCGCGGAACAGGCCAGACGCACCCTGCCCAACCTCAAGACGCTCTACACCACCGGCTATACGGTGAACGCGGTCGTCCATAACGGCCAACTGGACCCCGGCGTGGCCATGGTCAACAAGCCATACCGGCGAAAGGAACTGCTGGCCAAAACCCGCAAAATCCTCGACGGTGAGAAACTCTGATTGACCGTTCATACGCAAGCCTAGCGGATCATGTAGACCTTGCGAATGGTCTCTTCCACCCGGCAGGTGCCCTTCCAGCCGGCGGCGAAGAAAGCGGCGGTGTCGGGCTCGATCTCGATGACTTCGTCGGGTTCGCCTGGGCCGGTCTCACGGGTGTAGGTGCAGCGGCCTTCGAGGAAGTGGCAGAACTCGTCGCTGGTCACGTGGCAGTGCCAGGTGCCCGGCGTGCAGACCCAGATACCGCATTCGGACTCGCCCTCCGCACCCTTGTGCAGAATGACCCCGGACGTGGTGGACTGGCCCTCGATCATGTCCGGCACCGCCCCCCAATCGACCAGATCGCCGACTGCCCTGGGCTCGCGTAAGGTCGGCGTCACTTGTCGATGCTTGTGGATTTGAACTCGACCTCGACGAAGGCAAACTCGTGATCGTTGATGTTCTTGACGTCGTGCTCGACGCCGGCCTCGCGGTAGTACGACGTGCCGGCCGTCAGGTCACCGATGGTCACGCCGTCGGGCCCGGTCAACTCCAGCTTGCCGGTGTAGAGCGGCACGATAACGTAATCGTGCTCATGAGTGTGATAGCCGGTGGTCGCCCCCGGCGCGAACCGCCACTCGGTCACCCGGGTCAACTCGTTGTCGGCCTGGACGGTGGGTACCGCCGCGATGGAATCGGTCATAACATTTCTTCCTTTTACTCGGCCACCGCGTCGGCGTCACCATACATTTCCCGGGCGTGAGACAGGGAGATTCTGCCGTCTTCAATGTCGCGTTCGACCGCGTCGCGGGACCGCGCCTTGGGGTCGCCGAAGCCGCCGCCGCCGCCGACGCTGAGACGCACGATGTCGCCGATCTGGAGATCGAAATGGACGTTCGAACCCAGGTCGATGACGTCGTCGCCGCGCAGTACGGAAAGCTTACCGCAGGCGCCGGGCAGGCCGTCGTGGACGCCGTTGGGCGGGAACTTGAAGTGATCGGTATAGAGGTTGAAGAACACCCCCTCCTCGACGATTTCGACTTCGCGGCGAAAGCCAAGGCCGCCGCGCCATTGGCCGGGACCACCGGTGTCGGGCAGCAACCCATAACTTTTGAGCCGCAGATGGGGGTGAACCTGCTCGATGGATTCCACCGGCGTGTTGCTGCAGTTGCTGAGAATGCAATCGACCCCATCGGCGCCGTCGTAGTCACGGCAGCCGCCATAGCCGCCACCAAGAATATCGCCCAGCACGCGGAAGGTGCCGTCCTTGCGTTGCTGAGTGAAATACAGCGCCGAGGTGCAATTGTAACCCTGAGCCGGCACCCGGTCCGGCGCCGCCTTGGACAGCGCCATGTGGATGGCGTCGAAGGCGCGGTAGGCCGATGTCATGCGGGCGCGCACCGGCGCCGGCGGATTGGGATTGAGCACGCTGCCTTTGGGAAACGTCAGGTGGAGCGAGCGGTTGCAGCCGTCGTTGGCCGGAATATCCTTGTCCTGAATGATGCAGCGGACGGCCGCGAAGGCCGCCGCGTGGGCCGACGACAGGGGGCAGTTGAACATGCTCTTGAGCTGCGGGTCGGTGCCGGCGAAGTCCATCCAGATATCCGAGCCTTTGACCGTGACCTCGACCTTGATGTTGACCGGGTTGGGATCGAAGACGTCCTCGTCGATGCGCGCCTCGCCGGTGTAGGTGCCGTCGGGAATTTCCTCGATGCCGGCGCGCATGCGGCGCTCGGAGTAGTCCTGAACCTCGGTCATGGCCTGCCACAGGCCCTCGACGCCATATTTGCGGCACAGGTCACTGACCCGCTCGGCGCCGATGTAGTTGGCGGCGAACTGGGCGTTCATGTCACCGACGCCGATCTCCGGGGTGCGGATATTGGCCGCCAGAATGGTTTCGATGACGCCGCCGTTCCAGTCGCGCTCGATGTCGAACAGGATCGGCGGCAGCACCAGCCCCTCCTGGATCAGGTCGGTGGCGCGCGTGTTGACGCCCGCGCTGCCGCCGCCGATGTCCAGGTGATGGGCGGTCGAGCCGGCCCAACCGAGCAGCACGCCGTCGAGGAAGATCGGGGTGAACAGGATGATGTCGTTGAGGTGCTGGCCGCCATGATAGGGGTCGTTCATGATGATGCCTTGACCCGGCGCCACGTTTGACAACTCGAGGCAGTCGCGGGCCGCCTTGAACGACATGGACAACGCCGCCGTCTGCATGGGAATCATCTCGGCCTGGGCGACGATGTCACCGGCCGGGTCGAGCAGCCCGGTCGAGCAGTCGCGCGCCTCGCGCACCACCGTGGAGAACGCCGAGCGTACCAGGTTGGCGCCCATTTCCACGGCCGCGGCGTGAAGACCACGAGAGATAATGGCGACCGTGGTTGCATCCAGTTTGCTCATGATTCCATCCTCGTTTGCTTTTTTAATGGGCCGCGCCCGGCTGGTAGCCGTACGCCTCGGCCGCGTGGTCGAGTGTAATGCGTTGGTCCTCAATGTCGCGCTCGATTTTTTCGCGTGGCCGTTGGCCGGGATCGCCGAAGCCACCACCGCCGCCCACGGCGAGACGCACCACGTCGCCGCGCTCCAGGGCGAATTCCGCCGTTGCCCCCAGGGGTATGACCTGGTCGCCGCGGATCACCGAGAGACTACCCTTGTTTCCCGGCTGGCCGGCATGAAAGCCTTGGGGCGCGAATTTGAAGCGATCAGCGTAGAGATTCAGCACCACATCGTCTTCCAGAACCGTGAATTCGCGGCACATGCCGAGGCCGCCGCGCCACTCCCCGGCGCCGCCGGAGTCTGGTAGCATGGCGTAGCTGCGGATGCGCAAGTGGTCGTGAATCTGCTCGATGGATTCGACCGGCGTGTTGCGGCAGTTACCCAGAATATTGGCCACCGCGCTCTCGCCGTCGTAGTCCCGGCCGGCCCCATAGCCGCCGCCGAGAATATCGACGAAAATGCGATAGCGGCCATCCTTGCGGCGCTGCCAGATATAGAACGCCGTGGTGCAATTGTAGCCCTGGGCCGGCACCCAGTCGGGCATGGCCTTGGACAATGCATCGTGGACCGCATCGAAGGTGCGGTAGGCGGATGTCATGCGGGCACGAACCGCCGCCGGCCGATGGGGATTGAGCAACGTGCCTTTGGCGAAGCTGAGGTGAAGCGGCCGGTTACAGCCGTCATTGGACGGCAGGTCCTTGTCCGGGATGATGCTGCGCATGGCGGCGAAGGCGGCGGCGTGGGCCGACGCAACCGGGCAATTGAACATGCTCTTGAGTTGCGGGTCGGTGTCGGCGAAGTCCATCCAAATGTCGGACCCCTCAATGCGCAACTCGACGGCGATGCGGATCGGCTTGGGGTCAAACACGTCCTGGTCGATGAACGCCTCACCCTTGTAGGTGCCGTCGGGAATATGTTCGAATGCGGCGCGAATGCGGCGCTCGCTGTAGTCCTGAACCGCCGCCATGGCCTGGCGGACGCCGTGGGCGCCGAATTTGTCGGCCAGTTCGCAAAGCCGCTGCTCGCCGGTGTAATTAGCCGCGAACTGGGCATTCATGTCGCCGACGGCGATTTCCGGCGTCCGCACATTGGCCGCCAGAAAGCTCTCAAGCAAACCGCCGTTCCAGTCCCGGGCGATTTCGAACAGGGTCGGCGGGAAGATCAGTCCCTCCTGAAGCAATTCGGTGGCGGTCGCGTTGACCCCCGCGACGCCGCCGCCGATGTCCAGGTGATGGGCGGTCGAGCCGGAATAACCCAGCAACCCGCCATCATGGTAGATCGGTGTGAACAGGATCAGGTCGTTGAGGTGCTGGCCGCCGAAATAGGGATCGTTCATGAGGATGGCGTAACCCGGCTCGATGCGGGGAATGGCCAAGGCCTTCATGGACTCTTTGAACGAAATCCCGATGGCCGCCGTCTGCACCGGAATCATATCAGCCTGGGCGACCACGTTGCCGTCGACGTCGATCAGCGCCGTCGAACAGTCCTGAGCCTCGCGAACCACTGTCGAGAACGCCGAGCGCACCAGATTGGCGCCCATCTCCGCCGCCGCCGCGTGGAGGCCGCGTGAGATGATGGTGATCGACGTGGGATCGAGATTGCGCATCAGATCGCCACGTGCTCGATCATGATGTCGCCGGTCTCAAGCACCCGCACGCGCCAGCCGGCGGGGGCCACGATGGTGGCGGTGGGTTCATCGATGACCGCCGGACCCATCAGTTCGAAGCCGCTGGGCAGGCTGGCGCGGTCAGCGAAGGTCGCCGTGACCAAGCCGCCGCCGAGGCTGATTTCGCCCTGGGACAGCACCGGCTGGGCATCGTTATCGGGCGTCGGCGGCAACAGGTTGGCGTCGATTTTCTGCACCGCCCTGATCCGGTAGTTCACCGCCTCGACCGGCAATTGCTCCCGGGCATAGCCGTAACGAGTGGCGTGGACCTCGGAGAACGCCGCCCGAATGGACGCCGTGTCGGCCGGCAGATCGTCGAACCACACGGTTAGCTCGTAAGCCTGCCCGACATAACGCAGGTCGAGAGCGAGACGCACCTCGCAAGCCTGCTCATCAACGCCGAAGCGGTGGGCGGCGTCCAGGGCCTCGGCGCGAAGCTCCTCGACCAGGGCGGCGCCCAGGGTATCGTCGTCAACCACGTGAATATTGGTCCGCACCAGATCAACGGTGGGATCGGCGACCAGCAGGCCAAACGCCGACGTCAACCCTGGCGCCCAGGGCACCAGCACTTTGCGGATGCCAACTTCCTCGGCGACCATGGCGCCGTGAAGCGGGCCACCGCCACCGTAGGCGATGAGCACGAATTCCCGTGGGTCGATGCCGCGTTCGGTGGAAACCAGACGCAGCGCCGCCGCCATGTTGTTGTTGACCATGCGCAACACGCTATCGGCCGCCTGGGCCGCCGGCACGTCGAGACCGATGCTCTCGATGGCCGCCTCCGCCAAATCGGCGCGCAGGGTCATGCGACCGCCGAGAAAACACTCGGGCCGCAGGATTCCGGCCACCACCTGGGCGTCGGTCACCGTCGGCGTCTCGCCGCCCCGGTCGTAGCAGGCCGGTCCCGGCAGCGCGCCGGCGCTGGCCGGACCAACTTCGAGAAAGCCGCCGGGATCGAGCCGGGCGATACTGCCGCCGCCGGCACCGACGGTGATAATGTCCGTGGCCGGCGAGCGCACCGGCAAGCCGTCGATCTTGATCTCCTGGCGCGACGTGGGCTCAAGGCCGGGCGCCAGACAGACGTCGGAACTGGTACCGCCCATGTCGATGGTGACCGCGTTATCGACACCGCAGCGTCGGGCGAACCACATGGCGCCGCGAACCCCGGCGGCCGGGCCCGACAACAGAATTCGCGCGGCGTGGGTAGCGGCTGACGAGGCCGGCATAATGCCGCCGCTCGACTGCATGATCTGCAACGCGCCGGTGAACCCCTGTTCGGCCAGACTGTTATCGAGATCATTGATGTAGGTGCGCACCACGGGCCCGACGAAAGCGTTGACCACGGTGGTCATGGTGCGTTCGTACTCGCGGAACTCCGGCGAAATCTCATGACTTGCCGTGACAAAAATGTCGGGCCGGCGTTCCCGGATCAGAGCCGCCAGAGCAGCCTCATGTTCATTGTTCTGGTGGGCGTGCAAAAAGCAGATGGCGATGGCGGTGACGCCACCGTCGATCAACGTCCTGG
>JAYGEF010000375.1:0-7829 GCA_046582535.1 Alphaproteobacteria bacterium | reverse complement strand
TATGTGCATCCTTTGCAAGCACGCGCGATGGACAAGCAGGATATTCGCGACCTGCGCCGCTGGCATCGGGATGCGGCCCTTCGGGCGAAAAATGCTGGGTATGACATCGTTTACGTCTATGCGGGTCACAATATGACCCTGCTAATGCACTATCTTTTGTCGCGCTATAACAAACGCACTGACGAATACGGCGGCAGTCTGGAAAACCGCGCCCGCCTGACCCGCGAGGTGCTTGAAGATACCCACGATGCGGTCGGCGACACCTGCGCCGTGGCTATCCGCTACACGGTCGACTCCGCGGCCAGCCCCACGGGCGAGACCAACCATCAGGAGACTCTCGACTTCATCGAGATGATTGCTGAGATGCCCGATCTGTGGGACGTCAATATCCGCGAGTGGCGGCGCGACTCCATGCCGTCGCGCTTCGGTCCCGAAGCCAGCCAGGAAGATCTGGTGTCCTTCGTCAAAGCCATGACCACCAAGCCGGTGGTCGGCGTCGGCCGATTCACGTCGCCCGACACCATGGTCCGTCAGATCAAGCGCGGCGTACTCGATTTCATCGGCGCGGCGCGGCCCTCCATCGCCGATCCGTTCCTGCCCAACAAAATTGACGAAGGGCGGCTCGATGAGATTCGTGAGTGCATCGGCTGCAACATGTGCGTCACCGCCGACGACCTCATCGTCCCCATGCGCTGTACCCAGAACCCGACCATCGGCGAGGAATGGCGCAAGGGCTGGCATCCGGAAATCATTCCGGCCAAGGAGTCGGGCGATGGCGTGTTGATCGTCGGCGCCGGTCCCGCCGGTCTCGAAGCGGCGCGGGCACTTGGCGAGCGGGGCTATAGCGTGACCCTGGCCGAGGCCGGCAGTGAACTTGGCGGCCGGGTCGCCCATGAAGCGCGTCTGCCCGGCCTGGCGACCTGGGGGCGGGTGCGCGACTATCGGGAACAGCAGTTCATCCGCCTGACCAACGTGGAGGTCTATCGGGAAAGTGCCTTGACCGCTGCCCATGTGCTTGAATTCGCCGTGCCCCGTGTGGTGCTGGCCACCGGCGCCACCTGGCGGCGCGACGGCATCGGCCACGAACACGTGCTGCCCATCAGCGGCGCCGACGGCGCCAACGTCTACACCCCCGACGACCTGTTCGCCGGTGCCACTTTGAACGGGCCGGTGGTGGTCTACGACGACGACCACTATTACATGGGCGGCGTCATCGCCGAGAAGCTGCGGCTCGATGGCCTGGACGTTACCCTGGTGACCCCGGAATCCGATATTTCGTCCTGGACCCACGCCACCCTTGAACACAAGTGGATCGAAAATCGGCTGTACGAGATCGGCGTGGAGATTGTCGAGAAACACGCTGTCGGCGGTATCAGCGCCACCGAGGTCGCCGTCGAACACACCGCGAGCGGGCGGGGCAGGGCAATCCCCTGCGCCGCCGTGGTGCTGATCACGTCGCGCCAGTCCAACGATGCCCTGTACCACGAATTGATGGCCGATCAGGCGGCCCTCGATGCCGCCGGAATCACCTCGGTGACACGCATTGGCGACTGCCTGGCACCCTCGACTATTGCCGCCGCTGTTTATTCCGGTCATCGTCTGGCGCGGGAGATCGACAGCCCGCCCGGAGACGAGGTGCCGTTCCTCCGCGAACTGCCCGAATTGGGGCCTTTTTAGGGAATACGACCATGAGCCTGAGCAATCGCGATCACGCCATTCAGAACCTGACCCCGCCGCTTGAATATCCGTTTTCCGATGAGGAATACGCTGATCGCCTGACCCGCATTCGCAATCAGATGGCGGTCGACAAGCTCGACGTGCTGTTTCTTACCTCGCCCGAGGCGATCAACTGGGTCTCTGGTTATCAGTGCGAGTGGTATCAGGCGCAAAGCCCGAGAGTATGGCCGGCGACCAGCGGTATCGCCGTCCATGTGAACCACGATAAATTCATCCTGTTCGACACCGAGCGCGAGGCCGTGCTGTCGCGTTATTGCAGCGTCTCGAAAGATTCCCGGGTGTTCCCGCCGGATACCATGCGCGACGGCACCAGCTTCATCGTCGACGAACTGACCGCCGATGGCTGGCTGCCGGGCACCGTCGGCATGGAGTTCTGGAGTTACCGCCCCAACCGTGAACTCAGCCTGCGCGCCGAGGCCCGTTTCACCGCCGCCGGCGCCACGGTGGTCGATGCCACCCAACTGGTTCGCGACCTGCGCGGCGTCAAGTCGGCCGCCGAGATGGAATGCATCTATGAGGCGGCTCGCATCGCCGACATCGGCCTCACCGCCGCCGCCGAGGCGCTGCGGCCCGGCGTCATGGAGCTCGAAGTCTACGGCGCCATGGTCTACGCCATGGCTTGCGCCGGGGGTGAGAACGCGGCCATTACCCAGCCCGTCCTGTCGGGCAAGAAGTCGGCCGCCGCCCACGCCATGTCGTCGCGGCGCATTATGGAGGCCGGCGAAATCGTGCTGGTTGACTGCTCCGGCGTGGTCAAGCGCTATCACTGCAACATGGCGCGGACCTTCTCCCTGGGAGAGCCGGATCCGGATGTCCTGCTCCAGACCCAGAAGTCGGTCGAGTCCATGAAGGTGATCCAGGACATGATCCGGCCCAACCTGCCGGTCCGTGAATTCTACGAGACCATGAAAGCGTTCTATGAAGACCAGGGCATCTGGCAGGACCGTGGCTATATCGGCGGCTATGAGATGGGCATTGCCTTCCATCCGGACTGGGTCGGCAACTTCGTCTACGACGTTAATTCCGACGTCAATATCGACGCGCTGTTCGTGCCGGGCACGGTGGTTAACTACGAGAACCAGTTCTTCCTGCCCCATGAGGCCGGGCTGTTTTTCATGATCGAGACCATGGCCTTCCTCAAGGACGAGGCCAAGTTCCTGTCCAAGTTCCCCTACGATCTCGGGATCATCGAATAGCATGCTGATCGTCAACCCCAACGCCGGCCCGTCGAATGAATACGGGCCGGCGCTCCGGGCCATCCTCAACCAGGAAGGCTTCGAGGCCGCGCGTGACGAGATTTCCACCTGGCCCGGCTATGCCCCGACGCCTCTGGTCTCGCTGCCCGGTCTCGCGGCGGCCTCCGGTCTCGGCGCCATCTACTACAAGGACGAGGGCGGGCGTTTCGGTCTCGGCAGCTTCAAGGCCCTGGGCGGCGCCTACGCGGTGGCCAAGCTGGTGCGCGGTGCCGGCAAGAATATCACCGTCTGCACCGCCACCGATGGCAACCATGGCCGCTCGGTGGCCTGGGGCGCTCAAGTAGCGGGCTGCCGTTGCGTCATCTACATCCACGCTCATGTCAGCGAAGGCCGCCAGCTGGCCATCGAACGCTACGGCGCCGAAGTTCGCCGCGTCACCGGCAACTACGACGATTCAGTGCATCAGGCGGCCGACGACTCCGCCGCCAACGGCTGGTACGTGGTGTCCGATACGTCGTGGCCGGGGTACAGCGATGTGCCCCGCGACGTCATGCACGGCTACACGGTCATGGCCGGCGAGATTATGGACCAACTGCCCGATGGCAAACCGCCGAGCCATATCTTCGCCCAGGGTGGCGTCGGCGGCCTGGCGGCGGCGGTTTTGGCGCCCTTCTGGCAACGTTATGGCGCCGACCGACCGCGCTTCGTGGTGGCCGAGCCGGACAATGCTGCCTGCCTGTTTGAAAGTGCCAAGGCGGGTGCGCCAACGGTGGTCCATGGCGATCTCGATACGGTCATGGCCGGCCTTGCCGCCGGCGAGGTCTCGCTCCTCGCCTGGGACATATTGTGGGCCGGTTGCGACGGCTTCGCCACGGTCAGCGATGATACGGCCCGGGACTTGATGCGCCGATTGGCCGATGGCTGCGACGGTGATCCGCCCGTGGTTGCCGGTGAATCGGCGGTGGCCGGACTGGCTGCCGCCTTCGAAGCCCGGCGCGAGGGCACCCTGGGTCTCGACGGTGACAGCCGCCTGCTGGTAATCGGCAGTGAAGGCGCCACCGATGCGGCCCTGTATCACGAAATCGTCGGTCGCACGGCCGACGAGGTAAGAGGCACGTCATGAGTGAACGCTGCGACATCCTGATCAAGCGCGGCCATGTCATCGACGGCAGCGGCAACCCCCGGATTCGTGCCGATGTGGCGGTGACCGACGACCGCATCGTCGCGGTCGGTGATCTCGGCGCCATGACGGCCGGGGCCGAGGTCGACGCCACCGGCCTGGTGGTGGCGCCCGGCTTCATCGATGCCCATACCCATGACGACCGGCTGGTGTTGTCGGGCCCGGACATGACGCCGAAGATCAGCCAGGGGGTGACCACCGTGGTCATCGGCAATTGCGGTATCAGCCTGTCGCCCCTGGCACTGGTCGGCGATCCGCCGCCACCCATGAACCTGCTCGGTGGCCGTGATTGGTATCGCTTTCCCACGGCGGCGGGCTATGTCGCCGCCCTCGATGCCGACCCGGCGGCGGTCAATGTAGCCATGTTGACCGGCCATTCGACCCTGCGTTCCGGGGTCATGGACAGGCTCGACCGCGCCGCCACCGACGACGAGATCGCCCGCATGGCCGGGCTGCTCGACGAGGCCCTCGACGCCGGCGCCGTGGGTTTCAGCACCGGCCTGGCCTATCCCACCGCGATCGACGCGCCGGCTTCCGAAGTCACTTCCTTGGCCGAACGGCTGGAGCGGGTCGGCGGCGTCTACACCACCCATATGCGCGACGAGGGCGACGACATTGTTGCATCCATTGAGGAGACCATATCGACCAGCCGCGACGCCGGTGTGCGGGTGGTCATCTCGCACCACAAGTGCAGCGGTCCGCGTAACTACGGCCGCACCAAGGAGACCCTGGCGCTGATCGAGGCGGCCCGCCGTAGCCAGGTGGTGGACCTCGACGTCTATCCTTATATCGCCAGCTCGACCGTGCTGCTGCCCAGCTTCATGGACGACTGCCCGCGCATTCTGGTGACTTGGTCGGAGAGCCACCCGGACCAGGCTGGACGCGATCTTGACGACATTTGCATCGACTGGGGCTGCTCGCGGGAAGAGGCGGCCGAGCGGCTCGATCCGGCGGGCGCGGTCTATTTCCAGATGGACGAAGACGACCTGCAGCGCATCCTGGCGTTCTCTGACGCCATGATCGGTTCCGACGGCCTGCCTCACGATGAGAAGCCGCACCCGCGCCTGTGGGGCACGTTCCCTCGGGTGCTCGGTCACTATTGCCGTGACCTCGGTCTGTTCAGCCTGGAGCAGGCAGTGCGGCGCATGACCGGCGTGCCCGCCCGGGTGTTCGGCCTTGAGGGGAGGGGGACGATCGCCGCCGGGGCCTATGCCGACATCACCCTGTTCGACCCGGACACGGTCATTGACACCGCCAGTTTCACGGATTCCAAACAGCCGTCGGCGGGTATCAGCCTGGTCATGGTCAACGGCCGGGCGGTGTGGCGCGGCGGCGAATGGACCGGCGAGCGGCCGGGACGACTCCACCGCCGGGGAGCCGCGTGACGGAGCAACAGGCAGCGGCGCTCGACCGTGACGATCCCCTGGCCGCCATGCGCGATCGCTTTTATATTCCCGAGGGCATCATCTACCTGGACGGTCATTCCCTCGGCGCCATGCCCAAGGCCGTGCGCCATGAGGTGAGCACGGCGGTGGAGACCGAATGGGCCGAGCATCTCATAACCGCCTGGCGCCGGGATGGCTGGTGGCGTCTGCCCGAGACGTTAGGCGATGTGCTGGGCGGGGTGATCGGCGCCGCGCCGGGTCAGACCGTGGTCACCGACACCACCTCGATCAATATTCACAAGGCTTTGTGGGCGGCGGTGGATGCCAACCCGGGCCGTCCGGTCATCGTCGCTGAGGCCGGCAGCTTTCCAGCGGATCTCTACATCACCCAGGGCCTGCTGGCGGGCCGGCCTGATCTCGAGTTGCGTCTGGTCGCTGAAGGCCAACCCATCGATGAGGCGCTGGGCGACGACGTTGCCGTGGCGCTGTTGAACGCCGTTGACTATCGCACCGGCGCGTTCATGGACATGGCGGCGGTGACGGCCAAGGTTAAGCAGGCCGGCGCTTTGGCTTTGTGGGACCTGTGCCACGCCGCTGGCGCCGTGCCCTTGGCCCTCGACGACTGGAACGTGGATCTCGCCGTCGGCTGTACCTACAAGTACCTCAATGGCGGGCCCGGCGCGCCGGCGTTTGTCTATGCTGCCGAGCGGCTGCTGCCGCGCCTGCGACAACCCCTGTCCGGCTGGTGGGCTCATGCAGAGCCCTTCGCCTTCGAGACTGATTTTCGCGCCGACGACGGCATCCGCAAGTTCCTCTGCGGCACCCAGCCGGTGCTGTCCATGCGGGCTTTGCAGGCGGCTCTGGACCTGTTCGCCGGCGTTGACATGGCCGAGGCCCGAACCAAGGGCATGGCCCTAGCCGAGTTGTTCATTGCCGCAGTCGAGCGCCGTTGCCCCGATCTCGCGATATTGAGCCCGCGCGACCCGGCCGCGCGGGGCAGCCATGTGGCTCTGGTTCATGCCGAGGGTTTCGCCATTAGCCAGGCGCTTATCGCCCGCGGTGTCATCGGCGACTTCCGCGCGCCCGACGTCATGCGCTTCGGCATTGCGCCGCTGTACTTGCGCTATGGGGATATTGTCCAGGCGGTCGAAGCCCTGGCCCAGGTCATAGACAACGGCGAATGGCGCGACGCCCGCTTTCAGGCCCCGGCCGAGGTAACCTAACCTTCCTTCACCGCCCGAAGCGAGAAGCTCAGGGGGATCCGGGGCCGACTGTCGGGCAGGCCATAGAAGTGCTCGTCCTGCTTGACCAGACCCTTGACGCCGCGCCAGGCGAGAATCTTGTGCTCGTGGAGGAACTCGATGCGTAACCCGACCGCACTCAGGCTGGTGATGATTTTCCCCAGGCTGTGGAACCATTCATAGGTTTGGGTGGTGCGCAGCACCGCGTTCTCGTCGGCATAGTCATTGGCGGTGTCGAACCCGGTGGGCTCGCTGCCGCTGAAATAGCCGTAGGTGATGGGCGGCGGTTGGTCGCCGGACTCGGCCTCGTCGTCGAAGGCCTGTAGCAAGGGGTGGACGTCGGCCATGTAGAACACGCCGCCGGGCTTCAGGGCGTGACCGATGGTGGCGGCCCAGGCACCGAGATCGCCAAGCCACATGATGACGCCTCATGAGGTGAACACCTTGTCGAATTGTTCGTTGATCAGGCTCGGCACATCTTCCATGCGGCCTTCGATGAAGCGGCCGGGCACGCCGCTGTCGGCGCTCAGCTTTTGCGCCGTGGCGATGGCCTTGGACGAGAATTCGACGCCCGTGACCGCGGCGCCAAGGCGCGCCAGCGACAGGGTGTCGAGGCCGAAATGGCACTGCAGGTGGAGCAGGGACTTACCCTCGAGATCGCCGATCTCACCGCGAATCAGAGGATCGAGAATGCATTCGCCGTCGAGGAATTCCGCCACCCTATAGCGATCGCCACCGGTCTTTTGGGCCGTGTGAAGGTCGACCAGACCGTCCCACTAGGCCTGGTTGGTCTTTTGATGATCGGTCAAATGGGTCATGGCGATTCCGCCGATGACACGGCGCCGGCTCACGTTTTGGGAACATAATGAAGAACTTGGTCGGGGAGAGAGGGTTCGAACCTCCGACCTCCGCGTCCCGAACGCGGCAATCCACCTTTTACACTGTTTCCTGTCACCACCGCAAGCCCCATGAACGGTGATTTTCCTTGCTTGTTGTTGTACGTAGTTGCGCCTTGTTTGATTGCTGTTGATTGCTATATGATTGCTGACGTGGTTTGGAGAGCAAAGCCATGAAAGCGAGAATCACCAAG
>JAYGEF010000374.1:0-2925 GCA_046582535.1 Alphaproteobacteria bacterium | reverse complement strand
CGCGGCCTCCCGCCAAACGGTTGGCGACCCGCGGTCGCGGGCTGAAAGAAAGAAGACGTGAGCTCCCCCAGCGGTCATTCTTTGACCGCTGGCAAGCGCGACCGCGCGTCGCCGCTTATGCGGCGGGAGCCCGCGTGCCGCATGAACGCGCTTTCCAAAGAGTCCTAAATCGCCAGCGCCACCTTGAAGCCCTCAAGCACCGCTTCCTCGGCGGTGCGCGGGCTTAGGCAGTCGCCGATTATGTGGACCTCGCCTTTGTAGCCGGAAAGCTCATGTTCGAGGCCGGTGACCGGTTCGTGGCCGAGGGCCGTGACCAGGGTGTCGACGCCCTCGCAGAGGATCGGCTCGCCGCTGGTGGTATGTTCGAGATAGACCGTATCCGCATCGACGGCGCCGAGGCGGGCGTAGGTGATGACCGTGACCCCCAGCTTGTGCAGCTCGCCAACCCAGCGGTCGCGGACGTATTGTTGGATCGACTGACCGGCCATGTTGCCGTTGACCGCCAGGGTCACGGCGCAGCCGTCGCGGGCCAGCTTCTCGGCCAGGCCCATGCCGACCCAGTCGCAGCGCCAGTCGGCGATGACCACCCGCTGGCCCACGTTGGCCTCGTCGCGGATGACCTGCCAGGCATCAACCACATGGGCTTCCTCGGCGCCTTCGATGGCCGGCCGCCGCACCGTAGCGCCGGTAGCGACGACAATCGCGTCCGGCGCCTGCGCGGCGATCAGCGCCGCGGTGACTTCGGTGCTCTTGACGACCTCGACCCCGGCCAGTTCCATTTCGCGCTCCAGGTTGGTGACGATGCCGCCGAACTCGGCCCGACCGGGCAGCATCCGGGCGAGCAGGGCCTGGCCGCCGAGGCGCGATTCCTTCTCGTAAAGGGTCACCTGATGGCCCCGTTGGGCGGCCATGGCGGCGGCTTTCATGCCGCCCGGCCCGCCGCCGGCGACCAGCACCTTGCGCGGTTTGGCGGCGGGTTCGATGGTGCCGTACTGGGTCTCGCGCCCGGTCACCGGATTCTGGATGCAGGACACCGGGAAGCCCGACCACATGTGGCCGATGCAGGCCTGGTTGCAGGCGATGCAGGCGCGCACGTCGTCGAGGCGGCCGTCCCGCGCCTTGTTGCCCATGTCCGGGTCGCAGATCATGGCCCGGGTCATGCCGCACATGTGGGCCTGGCCCGAGGCGACGATATTTTCGGCGATTTGCGGCTGGTTGATACGCCCGGCGACGAAGATCGGGATCGAAACCTTTTCCCTGATGGCCGCCGCGTAGGGCGCGCCGTAGCCCGCCTCGATGGCCATGGGCGGCACGATATGGACCGAGCCGGCCAAGCCGGTCGAAGAGCCGGTGATGACGTTGAAGTAGTCGAGGCCGCCGTCGCTGTCGAGCAGCATGGCGGCCTCCAGGCTCTCGCCGGGAGTCAGGCCGTCGTGCTCCAGCTCGTCGCCGGAAATCCGCATGCCGACGACCAGGTCGCGGCCCACCGATGTGCGCACCGCGGCGATGATCTCGCGGTGCAAGCGCAGGCGGTTTTCCAGGGACCCGCCGTAGTCGTCGTCGCGCTGGTTGACCCGGGGGTTGAGGAATTGCGATAGCAGATAGCCCTGGCTGGCCGACAGTTCGATACCGTCGGCGCCGGTTTTCACGACTCGCGCCGCCGCCGCGCCGTAGCCGGCGACGATGTCGGCGATCATCTCGCGGTTGAGCACGCGCGGCATGACGTGAAAGCGTTCGTTGGGCGCCCCCGACGGCGCGTAGGCCACCGGCAGCGAGCCGTCCTGGCTGCCGATGTTCTCGCGTCCCTGATGGCCCATCTGGATGAACATCGTGCAGCCGTGCGCGTGGACCGCCTCGGCGATGCGGGCGTACCCGGGGATGCAGTCGTCACTGTAGAGCTTGATGAGGATCGGATTGCCGCTCCAGTGGACCGAGGCGGATTCGACGATGACCAATCCGGCGCCGCCCCGGGCCCGAGCCTCGTGGTAGGCGACCAGCTCGTCGGTCGGCTTGCGCTCGCGCGCCAGCATGGTCATGTGGGCGGTGGAGAAGATGCGGTTGCGAATCTCCACCGGCCCGACCTGGAGCGGCGAAAACAGATGATCAAGGGCTATGGATCGTCTCCGGTTTAGATTGCTGTGCCTGCTTCGAGACCTTCGAGCACCGCTTCCTCCACGGTGCGCGGGGTGACGCAGTCGCCGATCACATGAACCTCGCCGTCGTAGTCGGCCAGGGCCGCCTCCAGTCCACCGTCGCTATGGTGGCCGAGGGCCAGCACCACGGTTTCCGTGTCGGCCATGACGATGGGCTCGCCGCTGGTGGTCTGCATGAAATAGGCGGTGTCGGCATCGACCCCGTAGAGCCTGGCGTAGGTCGTCATCTCGACGCCAAGCTTGGTCAGCTCGGCGACGGCCTGGTCGCGGATGAAACTCTGCACCCCTTCGCCGACCATGCGCTGGGAGGTGGCGTAGCGCACCCGGTGGCCGGCCAGGGCCAGTTGCTCGGCCAGGCCGAGGCCAATCCAGTCGCCCAGCCAGTCGGCGATGACCACCGAGCCGCCCACATTGGCCTCGTTGTTGAGCACCTGCCAGGCGTCGACCACATGGGCGTCGTCGATACCTTCGATGGCCGGCCAGCGCGGCGTTGCGCCGGTGGCGACGATCACCACGTCGGGCGCGGCGCCCCGGATCATCGCCGCATCGACCTCGACGCCGGTCTCAATGGTGACCCCGGCACGGGCCATCTCGCCCGTAAAGTTGGTGATGATGCCGCCGAACTCGGCCCGGCCGGGCAAGAGCTGGGCGAGCAAGACCTGGCCGCCAACCCGCTTGCCGCGCTCGTAAAGAGTGACCCGGTGGCCGCGTTCCGCCGCCACCGCCGCCGCCTTCATACCCGCCGGCCCGCCGCCGACCACCATGACCGACT
>JAYGEF010000279.1:0-2056 GCA_046582535.1 Alphaproteobacteria bacterium | reverse complement strand
GCCACGGCGGGTGAAGACAGCGCCTTCGGCAACCTGGTCGCCACGGAACAGGACATGCTGGCGACCATGCCCGGCGGCTATTTTTATCACGACCACCTGGAGGAAACCAACAGCGCCCTCTACTTCCACCAGTTTGTCGAGGCCGCCGGGCGCCATGGCCTGCAATATGTCAGCGACGCCCAGATCGCCAGGCTGTGGGCCAATAACTTCGCCCCCGGCGTGGCCGAGGTACTGCAAGGGCTCGGCGATCCCCTGAAGACCGAACAGTACATGGATTTCGTGCTCAACCGGCGTTTTCGTCGCAGCCTGGTATGCCACGACGACGCGGAACTGGACCGCAACATCAGCGCCGATGACATCGAAGGCCACGCGGTTACCGCCAGTGTCGAAAGCGGTGACCTGGCGAACAACCTGTTCAACGACGAACCGGTGCCCATGGTCTTTCCCGGCGACGCCCAGGTGACTATCGCCGGCCCCG
Organism: Alphaproteobacteria bacterium; assembly: GCA_046582535.1. GTDB lineage: Bacteria > Pseudomonadota > Alphaproteobacteria > JAAXGF01 > JAAXGF01 > JAYZAP01. Next base: position 1,578 of record JAYGEF010000279.1, on the reverse strand, counting down.
CCATGAAGGTCGCCCTCCACCTGCTGACCAAAGCCCACCCCCAGGCCATTCCCTACGGCGATCTGGTGGCGGCCGTCGAAGCCCAGGCCGGCCAGGCCAAAGACCCCCTGGCCGAGGCCATGGCCGGCGACGACCCGGCGGTGCGCAACGCCCTGGCCAACGGCCTGCTGCAAATGTTCTTCGCCGGCGTGGTCGGGTTGCATCGCATGATCCCGCAACTGGTCAGCAAACCCGGCGACCGTCCTCTGGCGACGCCCTTGGCTCGCCTTCAGGCTCGCGACCAAGACTGGGCAACCAACCAATGGCACAGCCGGGTGGTCCTGACCCCAACCCAGCGCGCCATCCTGGAGCACCTCGACGGGGAAACTTCGCGGGGCGACATCAAGCGCGCTATCGGCAAGGAACTAACCAGCGCAGAGCCGGTTGGGCAGGCGATAAAAGCACTCGCCAATTCCAGCTTCCTAATCGCCTAATCGCCAAACCCCTCCCCAGCCTTCCGGTACTCATCCCGAGGCGGTGCAAACACATCCAGCACCACGGCGCCTTCATCGTCGGTGCGGACGCTGTGCTCGACGCCGCCGGGGGTGCGCCAGAAGTCGCCGGCTGTTACCGCGACTTCTTCGCCGCCCTGGATGCGCACCAGGGCGCCTTCCAGCAGTACGCCCCATTGCTCCTGGGGGTGGCTGTGCGGGGTGCCTTGGGAGTGGGGTTCGATGCGGACCACCGAGATCATCGCCTGATCGCCGGGGAAAATGCGGGTGGTGATGCCGTCGGCCAAGGTGCGGGCGATGCCCTGGGCCTGGTCGTGGAGGTTGAAGACCCAGTCGGGTGGGGTATCGGTCATGATTCCTAGCCTTGTTTGGTTTCGTTGTTTTTCAATTTGTCGGCCATGCCGCGGCCCTTGCCGATAGCGTCCGTGCCGAACTTGTCGCGCAAGCTGTCAACGCTGTCCTCGAGACGGGCGCGGCGTTCGGCGTCCGGGTCGGCGAGGTCGAGGGTCGCGGCTTCTTCGAGGGGGGCGTAGTTGGAGACGCCGACGCCGATCAGGCGGTAGGCGGTGCCGGTGGTCTCGCGCGCCAGCAGCGGGGCGGCGGTGCGGTAGATGATCTCGGCGCTGCGGGTCGGGTCGGCCAGGGACTGGCTGCGGGTGATCAGGCGGAACCGGGCGGTCTTGAGCTTGAGGGTTATGGTACGCCCGGCCAGATCTTCCTTGCGCAGGCCCCGCGCCACCTTCTCGGTCAGCCGCCACAGGATACGCGCCAGGGCATCGCCGTCGGTCAGGTCCTTATCCAGGGTGGTTTCCGCCGACAGGCTTTTGCGTTCGCTTTCCGGCTCGACCCGGCGGTCGTCCTCGCCGCGCGAGAAGCGGGCGAAGCGGCTGCCGATTTCGCCGTAGAGTTCGACCAGCTCGGCTTCGGCAATGGTCTGGAGCTGGCCGATGGTTTCGATGCCGTCGTCGGCCAGGCGCTTTTGGGTCTGCTTGCCGACCCCCCACAGCAGGCTGACCGGCTGGCCCGAGAGAAAGTCCACCGCCTCGCCGCGGCCGATTACCGCGAAGCCGCGCGGCTTGTCCAGGTC
>JAYGEF010000231.1:0-12219 GCA_046582535.1 Alphaproteobacteria bacterium | reverse complement strand
CGCCAATGTCCGATGTTCTGCTCGAAAGTGTCCGCGCCTTCGTTCTGTTCGGCATCGTCCTGTACCTCGTCTTCGTGGGCCGAACCCGATTGCCTGGGACAAGCCGGGGGTGGAACTGGATTGTCGGCGGTTTCCTGCTGTTGTTTTTCGGCAGTGCCGTCGACATCACGGACAATTTCGAGACGCTCAACCGCTTCGTGGTCATCGGCGATACGGAAGCCCAAGCTTTTCTTGAAAAGTTCGTCGGATTTCTTGGCGGATTTATCGTCCTCGCCATCGGCCTGGTTTTGTGGATTCCCCGGGAACTGGAGGATCGGCAACGGGCGGAGGAAGCGCTCCGTGACAGTGAGGAGCGGCTCAAGAATCAGGTGGCGGATCTCAGAGATCGGGAAGAGCGCCTGGAAACCCAGTCCGCCGATTTGGTTGACTACGCCGAGAACCTGGCGGCCGCCCGCGACGAACTGCAGCAACTCAACGACCAGAAGGACAAATTCTTCTCGATCATCGCCCACGACCTGAGAGGGCCGTTTAATGCCCTGTTGGGGTATTCGGATCTTCTGTCCAGCGGAATTGCCGGGGCCGATCAGGATAAAGTGGCGGAATATGGAAACGCCGTACACCAGTCCGCGCAAAGTGTGTTCAAGCTGCTGGAAAACCTGCTTGAATGGTCACGTCTGCAGATGGGGCGGTTGGACATCGAACTTGCCCCCGTGGACCTTGGGCACGTCATTGACACGAACTTGAAGCTGTTTGAACCGATCGCCAAGGAAAAGGCCATCCGGCTCATTGGAAATACAAGCCAGCCACTCGAAGCATTCGCCGACGCCCACACCATCGATACCGTCGTGCGAAACCTGGTCAACAATGCCATCAAGTTCACGCCCGCGAAGGGAAGCGTCACCATTGACGCCGCGCGCAATGGCGACTGGGCCGAGATCGAGGTGTCGGACACCGGGGTCGGCATTTCGGCCGACCGCGTCGCCCGGCTGTTTCGCCTGGACGAGAAAACCTCGACAGTGGGCACTTTTGGCGAGACCGGAACCGGACTGGGACTTCACCTGTGCAAGGAACTGGTGGAACGGCAAGGCGGCCGGATCGCCGTCGAAAGTACCGAGGGCGAGGGCTCGGTCTTTCGGCTTTCCCTGCCGCTCCACCACCGTTGACATCGGCGTTGGATAGCCGGCTGATTGCTTAATCTCCTTGCTGTCGACCGGGTGGATGGGCTAATACCCGACCCCTAAACCACGATGACAACACGGGATTAACTTCCATGACGGCATCTTCGGACCAGCCGCCGATCAGACTCGGCTTGCCCAAGGGGCGCATGCAGGATGGCGTGGTGCAATTGCTCGCCGACGCCGGCATCGACTTGGCCCACGGCCCGCGCGAATACCGCCCGCGCATCTCGCTGGCTGGCTTCGAGGTCAAGTTCCTCAAGCCCCAGAACATGATCGAGATGCTGCATGCGGGCTCGCGCGATGTCGGCTTCGCCGGCGCCGACTGGGTTGCCGAGCTTGGCGCCGAGGTGGTCGAGCTGGTCGACACCGGGCTCAACCCGGTGCGCCTGGTCGCCGCCGCCACGCCCGCGTTCGCCGACAACGGCGGGCCCGGCGACAAACCCTTCGTGGTGGCCTCGGAATACGCCAGCCTGACCGCCGCCTGGATCAAGGACCGCGGCTATAACGCCAGCGTGCTGCGCTCCTTCGGCACCACGGAAGTGTTCCCGCCGGAAGACGCCGACTACATCGTCGATGTCACCGCCACCATGGCGACCCTGGAAGCCAATAATCTGGTCATCGTCGATGAGTTGTTGACCTCGTCGACCCGGCTCTACGCCAACCCGGCCATAATGGACCATCCGGTCCGCCGGGACGCCATCGAGCGTTTCGTGCTGGTGCTCAAGGCGGTATTGGAGGCGCGCAAGCGGGTCATGGTCGAGGTCAACGTGCCGGCCGACCGGCTCGATGCGCTGATTGCCGTGCTGCCGTGCATGCGCGAGCCGACGGTCTCGCCGCTCCATGGCGACACCGGCTACGCGGTCAAGGCGGCGGTGCCGCGCGAAGACCTCGCGCAGATCATTCCGGAAATCAAGGCCCACGGCGGCTCTGATATCGTCGTTACCAAGCTGGCCCAGATCGTGCCCTGATCGGGCATGTGACGACCCATTGGGGGGAGAGACCATGACATCACGCAGCGCCACGGTCAGCCGTAAGACCAACGAGACCGACATCACCCTGACGCTTAATTTGGATGGTAGCGGCAAGGCCGACATCACCACCGGCATCGGCTTTCTCGATCACATGCTGGGCGCCCTGACCAAGCACGCCCGCTTCGACCTCACCCTGACCTGCAAGGGCGACCTCCATATCGACGACCACCACACTGCGGAAGATTGTGCCCTGGCGCTCGGCGCCGCCCTTGACGAGGCCCTGGGCGACCGCAAGGGAGTTGGCCGCTTCGGCTCGGCCTATGCGCCGCTCGACGAGGCCCTGGCCCGCGCCGTCATCGACCTGTCGGGCCGGCCCTACGCCCATGTCGCCCTGGGACTGCGCGGCGAGCGCCTCGGCGATCTCGCCTGCGAGAACATCGGCCATGTGCTGCGCTCCCTGGCGACAGCGGCCCAGGCGACGCTCCATGTGGATCTGCTGCGCGGCGAGAACGACCATCACCGGGCCGAGGCCGCCTTCAAGGCCACCGCCCTGGCCCTGCGTCAGGCGGTCCGCAGGGATGACAGCGACGACGTGCCGAGCACCAAGGGGGTATTGTGAGTGACAGTCTCACGGTCCTCGTGGTGCCGACGGGAACCGCCAATCTGGCGTCCATAAAGGCCGCTTTCGGTCGTCTCGGCGCCTCCGTGGTCATGGCCGAGAGCCCCGACCAGATCCATGCGGCGGAACGGGTCGTGCTGCCCGGCGTCGGTGCCTTCGGCGCGTCTATGGCCGAGGTCCACAAACACGGTTTCCATGAACCCCTGGCCGCCCGCATCCGCGCCGGCCGCCCGACTATGGCGGTCTGTGTCGGCCTCCAGCTGTTGTTCGAAGCCAGCGAAGAGAGTGACGGCGTCCCGGGCCTGGGCGTGCTGCCGGGCATGGTGAGCCGCCTGCCCGCCACCGTGCGGGTACCGCAGTTGGGTTGGAATCAGGTCGAGCCCATGGCGGATTGCGATCTCATCGAAGCCGGCCACGCCTATTTCGCCAACTCCTACCGGGCCATGCCACCGGCGCCTGAAGGCTGGGCCTCGGCCACCGCCGATCACGGCGGGCCTATGATCGCTGCCCTGGAGCGCGGCGCCCTTCTCGGCTGCCAGTTTCACCCGGAACTGTCCGGCGCCTGGGGTCAGGCACTCATGGGCCGCTGGCTTGCCCGGAGCGCGTCATGTTAGCCGTGCGGATCATCCCCTGTCTCGACGTCAGCCATGGCCGGGTGGTCAAGGGCGTCAAGTTCCAGGGCCTGCGCGACGCCGGCGACCCGGCCGAACTCAGCGCCCGTTACGAGGCCGAGGGCGCCGACGAGCTTGTGGTGCTCGACGTCTCGGCGACCACCGAAGCGCGCGGCACCCAGGTCGATACCGTGCGCCGGGTACGCGCCGAGCTGTCGATTCCGCTGACTGTCGGCGGCGGCGTGCGCAACGCCCAAAACGCCCAGGACCTGCTGGAAGCCGGCGCCGACAAGGTCTCTGTCAACACCGCCGCTGTCGAGCGTCCTGAGCTGGTGGCCGAGATCGCCACGCGCTTCGGCAGCCAATGCGCCGTGGTCGCCATCGACGCCCGGGGAACCGGCGACGGTAACTTCGAAGTGCTGATCCGCTCGGGCAAGGAAACCGTCGGCCTCGACGTCATCGATTGGGCCCGCCAGGTGGTGGCCAACGGCGCCGGCGAGCTGCTGCTGACCAGCTGGGACCGGGACGGCACCCGCGAGGGCTACGATCTCGCCCTGGTCAGCGCCGTCGCCGCCGCCGTACCGGTGCCGATCATCGCCTCGGGCGGTGCCGCCGGTGCCGGTCACATGGCCGAGGCCATCAACGGCGGTGCCGACGCAGTGCTCGCCGCCTCGATCTTCCACGACCGCGAATACACCATCGGCGAGGTCAAACGCCATCTCGCCGACGACGGCATCGAGGTGCGCCTGTGATTATCCCCTCCATCGATCTCATGGACGGCCACGCGGTACAGTTGGTTGGCGGCCGCGAGAAGGCCATCGACGCCGGCGACCCCCGGCCCATTGCGGAGCGCTTTGCCCGGGTTGGCGAGATCGCCGTTATCGATCTCGACGCGGCCCTCGGTCAGGGCTCCAACGCCGAGGTCATCGAGGATCTGCTGCGCATCGGTCGCTGTCGGGTGGGCGGCGGCATTCGCGATGTGGAGAGCGCCCGGCGCTGGCTCGACGCCGGCGCCGCCAAGGTCATCCTCGGCACCCGGGCAGTGCCGGAAATCCTCAGCCAACTGCCCCGGGATCGGGTTATCGCGGCGCTCGACGCCGAGGACGGCGAAATCGTCGTCGAGGGCTGGCGCACCAAAACCGGCGAGACTATCGAAGGCCGCATGGCCGAGCTGCGCCATCTGGTTGGCGGCTTTCTGGTCACCTTTGTGGAGCGCGAAGGCCGCCTCGGCGGCGGCGATCAGGAACGCTCGGAATTTCTCGTCAAGGAAGCCGGCAATGCCCGTGTCACGGTCGCCGGTGGCGTCACCACGGCGGACGAAATCGCGGCGCTGGATCGCATCGGCGCCGACGCCCAGGTCGGCATGGCGCTCTACACCGAACGGCTCGATCTCGGCGCCGCCTTCGCCGCGCCGCTGACCTCGGACCGGCCCGACGGCCTGTGGCCGACAGTGGCCACCGACGAACACGGCGTCGCCCTGGGCCTCGCCTGGTCCGATGGGACAAGCCTCAGCGAAGCCATACGGAGCGGTCGCGGGGTCTATCACTCACGGTCGCGCGGCCTGTGGGTCAAGGGCCTGACCTCCGGGGCGACCCAGGAACTGCTGCGCGTCGATCTCGACTGCGACCGCGACGCCATTCGCTTTACCCTGCGCCAGAACGATCCCGGCTTCTGCCATCTCGACACCCGGACCTGCTGGGGCGAGGACAGTGGCATTACTGCCCTGGCCCGGCGTCTCGCCACCCGCCTGGCCGAAGCGCCCGAGGGCTCTTACACCCGCCGTCTGCTCGACGACCCGGACCTGCTGCGCGCCAAGCTGACCGAGGAAGCCGGCGAGCTGGCCGCCGCCGAAACCGCCGCCGAGGCCACCCACGAGACCGCCGATGTGCTGTACTTCGCCCTGGTCGCCATGGCCCGGGCCGGGGTGCCCCTGGGCGACGTCGCCGCCGAGCTCGACCGCCGGGCGCTGAAGCTGACACGGCGTCCCGGAGACGCCAAAGAGGACTAACCTCATGATCGTGGTTTTCGGCTCGATCAACGTGGACCTGGTGGTGCAGGTGGATAATTTGCCACGGGCTGGCGAGACCGTGCTGGCGCCGAGCTATATCACCGTGGCCGGTGGCAAGGGGGCCAACCAGGCGGTAGCCGCTGCCCGCGCCGGGGCGACCACCCATATGGTCGGCTGCGTCGGGCAGGACGGCTTCGCCGATCTCGCCCTCGCCACCATGGCCGAAGCGGGTATCGATTTGTCGGCCGTCGCCACCGTGGACGAGCCCACCGCCTGCGCCATGATCAGTGTCGACAAGGATGGCGCCAACCAGATCATCGTCGCCAGCGGCGCCAACCGGCTGACCACGTCATCCCAGCTCGACGACGCCCGGTTGGGGCCAAGCACCACCCTGGTGTTGCAGCTCGAGGTCGATTTCCCTGAGACCTGGGCCGTGGTCGAGCGGGCCAAGGCACGCGGCGCGCGGATCGTGCTCAACACCGCACCAGCCGCGCCCGTGCCGCCAGCCATTGCCGCCGCCTGCGACGTCTTGGTCATGAATGAAATCGAAGCGCCCATGCTGGCCGAGACGGCCGGCTTAAACACCAGCGACCCCATCGATTGCGCCCGCGCCATGGCCGAGACCTGGGGCACCGCCACGGTGGTCACCCTGGGCGGCGATGGCGCCCGCGCCTTCGAAGCCGGCGCGGCCTGGCACATTGACGCCCTGGCCATCGAGCCGGTGGATACCACCGCCGCCGGCGACGCCTTTGTCGGTGTTCTGGCTGCCACTCTTGATGACGACCAGGATCTGGCTGCCGCGCTCCACCGGGCCAGCGTCGCCGGGGCACTGGCGTGCCTGACATCGGGCGCGCAACCGAGCCTGCCGGACAAGGCTGCGATCGATAGTGCGATTGACGAACTCGCGCGGCCGCGTAGAGCTTAAGCGGCGTCCGCCTTGCTCACAGCGGGTTCATTCATGTGGCTGTGTTGGGTCAGGGAACGGATGTTGCGCACGAAAATACGCAGCAGCCCGGCAATAAACGGGTCGGCGACGGCCATTTTCTTATCGAACACCGCGTCATTGATAATCACACAGGTTGTGCCGGTCAGGGCAGTGGCCGAGGCCATGCGCGGCTGATTGTCGATCAACGCCATTTCGCCGAAGATACCGCCGGTGGTCACCACGCCAAGCTGGCGGCGCTTGTCATCAACGGTGGTCCAGATTTCGATCTCGCCGGATTCGATGATAAAGGCACGGGTTCCCGGCTCGCCTTGCCGTATGATAACGGCTCCGGCGGGGAAGAATTCCCGGCTCAGGATCTTCAGACGCTCGTCCATGGCCCTATTATGGCCTATGACCGGTTACGATTTCACTACCGACTGGGTGGGAAGAATGGCCAATAGCCGCGACCGGCGCCGGCTATACGGCGATCTCGCCTGGACCTGGCCGATTGTCAGCCCGTCGGAGCATTACGTGGGCGAGAGCGAGACTTTCGCCGGACTGGTCCGGGCTCATGGCCGGGGCGAGATGAAGAGCCTGCTCAACCTCGGTTCCGGCGGCGGCCATAACGACTGGACCCTGAAGCATCATTTCACGGTCACAGGCATCGACCGCAGCGCGGATATGCAGGGTCTGGCTAAGCGTCTTAACCCGGAGGTCGAATACATCGCCGGCGATATGCGGGACATCCGTCTCGGGCGACTGTTCGATGCGGTGGTGTGCTTCGATTCCATCGATTACATGCTCGACGAGGGCGATCTCACCGCCGCTTTCACCACCGCCTATGAGCACCTGCGCCCCGGCGGCGTGTTTCTGACCTACGCCGAGGTCACCCGCGAAAGCTTCGTGGAAGGCCGGGTGCGGGCGGTTCGCGGGATCGGTGATGACGGCACCGAGATCATCTTCGTCGAAACCGACCACGACCCGGACCCCACGGACAGCACCATAGAATGCGGTTATGTCTACCTGATCCGTGAAAACGGCGAATTCCGCGTCGAAGCCGACCACCATCTCACGGGCATCTTCGCCGAAGCCCGCTGGCCGGTGTTGCTCGAGGCGGCCGGTTTCGAGGTGCGGGCGCTCATGGTCGATGTCTGGGACGAGGCGGGCGAGGAAATCCCCACCTTCCTCGGCGTCAAGCCAGGCTAGCCAGGCTTGCCAAAGCGCCGCCGGCGATGTCATTGAGGGCATCGCGCCCGGCCCCGGCTTGAGCCATAACGTAGAGACCCTGAAGGCAGGCGGCGAGAAACCGGGCCATGGCGCGAAGGTCGCGTTCCAGCGGGAACTCACCGCGTTCCCGGGCGCGAACCAGAACGCCGTGAAAGGCGTCTTCGTAGCGCATGAGACACGCGTTTATATGCGGCGCCACCACCGTGTCGCCGGGCAGCAGCTCGGACGCGCCATTGCCGGCGAGGCAGCCGCGGCGCGAATCCTCGGCCAGCACTTCCTCGATGATGCGCTCGAACAAGACGGCGATGGTGCCGCCCGCCCAGTTGCCGGTTTCGAGCAGGCGGAGCCGGGGCGCCACCACGGTTTCGCCGTAACGGTCGATGACCTTGAGAAACAGCTCGTGCTTGGAGCCGAAGGCTTCGTAGAAGCTCGACTTACTGAGCCCCATGGCGCGGGTCAGGTCGGCCAGGGACGTGGCTTCATAGCCCTTGGCCCAAAACGTCGCCATGGCCGCGTCGAGCACCTGGTCGTGATTGAATTCCCGTGGCCGCGCCATGTCCCGCCCTCAAAATTGCCGGGACAGTAGTATTGGACCTATCGGTCCGCCGTCAAGTCAAGGTTAATATTTGGCGCCGTCTATGGCAACCGGATTGGGCACCGCCGTGGTGGGATGGGGCCGGTGGGCCGCCACATGGGCCTTGCGCTCGGCCAGTTCGCCCACACTGACCAGGTTCTCGGCGACCAACAGCTTCTCGGCCGCCGCCAGCCAGTGCTCGTAGTAGCCGGTAATGTCGTCGCGGGCGGCATCGGCGCCCCCGACCTCATGGATCAGCCGTTGCTGGAAGACGCTCCAGTCGTAGCGCCCGTCCTGGCACAGCTTGACGATCACGGCGAACACCCGGGCCTGCCAGGGCTCATGGAAGATCGGGCCCTCCCCATCCCTTGGTATCATGGCGTCGCGGGGAATGGCGTCGTCGAAGTCGGTCATGCCGGGTCCAGATAGAGGTCCCACAGGTCGATGTAAAAGGCGTCCTTGCCGCCCGCCGCGTCGCCCCACAAGTCGGCGGCCTCGACGCGCACGGCGTAGAGGGTGCCGGGCTGCTCGCCCTGGCCCATGGCATTGCTGTCGGGCAGGACGAAAACGCCCTGAACCCGGTCGATGACCCCCGGCTTGCCCCGCACATAGCGCGGCAGGCGGGTGTGGCCGTGGGGATGAATGTCGCGCGCCATGACCCGGTCGCCGACCTTGAACCGCGCCTCGACGCCGGCGGAATCGCGCCGCGCCGAGGCGCCGGCCATGGCCGCCGCGACCAGTCGTTCCGGCGACAGCGCGCCCATCAGCCGGCCTCGCTTCGGAGTTTTTTCATGCGCGCCTCGATTTCCTCGAGGCTGCAGACACCAGCTTCGACGATGGCCGATTGCGATGCCTGGGTCCACTTTTCGTAGTAGCTGGACCTTAAGTAGGTGGCCGGATAGATACACTCAATACGGTAGCGCCCGGAGTCGATGTTGGTGCCTTTGACAAAACTCTCGACCACGAAGTTGATGCCGAAGATGCGGCCCTCCCACGGGGCATGGAACACCGGCTCGTCATCTTCGATGGGAATGGCGCCGAAGCCATGCATGCCGCCCATGTCGTGGATGCCATCCATGATCAGACTCGCGCCACGCCAATCATGCCATCGCGAGTCACCAAAGCGGCCAGGGCATCCTCGTCGAGATCGTCGGTCCCGGAGGGCCGCTGGGGCAGCACCAGGTAGCGCACTTCGGCGCTCGAGTCCCAGACCCGAACCTCCACATCATCGGCAATGTCGAGCCCGAACTCGGCAATCACCGCGCGCGGTTCGCGAACCACCCGGGCGCGGTAGGCGTAACTCTTATACCAGCCCGGCGGCAGGCCAAGCACCGGCCACGGATAGCAGGAACACAGGGTGCAGACGACCACGTTGTGGACTTGCGCCGTGTTCTCGACCACCACCATGTCCTCGCCCTGGGCGCCGGTGTAGCCGAACTCGGCAATGGCGGCGCTGGCGTCGGCGAGCAGCCGCGCCTTGTAATCCGGATCACTCCAGGCGCGGGCCACTACCCGGGCGCCGTTGCGCGGGCCGATACGGTTCTCATAGAGATCGACGATGGCGTCGATCGCCGCCGGGTCGATCAAGCCTTTTTCGGTGAGCAGTTGCTCGATCGCCTTGACCCTGAGGACGACGTCGGATTCCGGCTCGCTATGTGCATGTCCAGCCATGGTTAATCCTAGCGCCCTTCACGCCCCGGTGTCGATACGGCCGATCTGGCCATGGCGCAGCAGATGGAAGGCATCCTGCGGTTGCTCAAGCGTAAGCATTTCGTCCTGGCTGAGGCTGCCGTAGAGGCCACGAATGACCCGGCCCGTGCCGCCATGAGAGACCACGACCAGGGGCTGTTCCGGGTCCACATCGGCGAGAAAGCAGGCGACCCGCGGGGCCGTGATGGCGTAACTCTCGCCGCCCGGCGGCAGGTGATCCCATCGCCCCGCCTTGCGTCGCGCCAGTTCGCCGGGACTGCGCGCCTCGATCTCCGGGTGGGTCAGGCCGTCCCAGTCGCCCCACGACATTTCCATGAGCCGCTCGTCCGCGGCGATATCTTTCGCGCCCAACGCCTCGGCGATAAGGGTCGCCGTGGCCATGGTCCGCCCCAGGGGGCTTGCCACCATGGCCAGACCGTCGCCACCGCCGGTGAGTTCGGCCAGAGTCTCGCCGACCGCCCGGGCCTGAGTCTGTCCTCGCTCGGTCAGCGGCGAATCCAGCTGGCCCTGCGTGCGCCCGGCCCGGTTCCACTCGGTCTCGCCGTGGCGGATCAGATAGATCATCGTGGCGCCGCCTCGATGTTGCCGCCGTCGACGGTGAGAATGGCGCCTGTAGTCTTGCGCGCCAAGGCAAGGGAGACGAAGGCCTGGGCAACATCGCCGACAGTGACCTCGCGCTTCAACAGATTGGCCCCGGCAAGATAGTCGGCAACGCTGAGGCCGCGGGCGGCGGCGCGCTCTTCCAGCATGCCTTCGGCGTAAAGGCCGGTATTGACCCGATCGGCGTTGATTGCGTTGGACCGGATGCCGTCACTCCCGTGGTCGATGGCATATTGCCGGACCAGGGCGATGAGCGCCGCCTTGGGCAGGCCGTAGGGGCCGAAATCGGGCCCTGGATTAAGCGCCTGCTTGGAGGCATTGAACAACAGCACGCCGCCGGTGCCCTGGGCCGCCATGACCCGGACCGCGGCTTGGGCGACGCTTTGATGGGCGAAGAAGTTGAGCTCGAAGCTCTTGCGCAGCACGTCATCATCGACCTCGCCGATGCGGCCCTTCCAGGCGGCGCCGGCGTTGGACACCACGATGTCGAGGCCGCCATAGGTCTCGCAGACCCGGTCCATGGCCGCCTGCACGGCGACCGGGTCGGTGACGTCACAAGCCAGCCCGATACCGCCGAACCCGGCCGCCGTGGCCTTGGCGCCTTCGCCGTCCACATCGAGCACCGAGACCTCGGCGCCCTGGGCCGCGAAAGCGGCGGCGGTGGCGGCGCCGATGCCGCCGGCACCACCGGTCACGGCGACCACATGGCGCGCCAGCGGGGCCTCGGTCCCCTTGCCCAGCTTGGCCTGTTCCAGGGACCAGTATTCGATATCGAACATCTCTGCTTCGGACACCGACTCAAAACGCCCGACCGCCTCGGCCTGGGTAATCACCGCAATAGTGTTCTCGGCGATATCGGCGGCAATGGCGGCGTCCTTGGCCGACTTGCCCAGGCCAAAGAGGCCGAGACCGGGCACCAGGATGACCCGGGGCATGTGGTCAAGCATGGTCTTAGGCACCGCCTGGCGGGGATTGTGGCGCTCGAAATAGCTCTCGTAGGCGGCCTTATAGGCGTCGAGCGCGGCCCCGGCCCCGGCCGCGAAGGCGGCGGCCTGACCGGCATCCGGCGGCGGCACGATGAGCGGCGTGTTCTTGGTCCGGATGGTATGATCCGGCGTCGCCACGCCGATCTTGGCGTAGCGGTGGAGATCACTGCCGTTGACATAAGCAAGCACGGCCTCGCCGCCGCGAAAATCGAGAATCATGCGGCGATAGAGACCCTCGGCCGGGTCGGTCGCCTGGGCCGTGAGGCCGCGCAGCATCGGCGCCACCCGGACTACCGGCAAGAGATCGACGGTCAAGGCCACCGCCGCGAAGGTCTTGCCCGCCTTGTCCGCGAGATAGCCTTCGGCCCGGCTGACCTGGGCGATCATCCGGCCATAGGCCTGCTCGGCGCTGTCGCCAAATGTGAAGATGCCGTGCTTGAGCAGGATCAGTCCTTCAACACCGGGGTTGGCGTCGTTGACCTCGGCCGCCGCCTTGGCCAGGGCGAAGCCCGGCATGAGGTAAGGCACCAGGGCCATGGTATCGCCGAACAACTGGGCGCAGCGTTCGGCGCCGTCAGCCTGGTCGGTGACGGCCAGAATCGCCGTGGAATGAGTGTGGTCGACAAACTTGTGCGGCAGGAAGGCATGGAGCATAGTTTCGACCGACGGGTTGGGCGCCGTGGAGTCGAGCAGATTACGGCGTTGCTGGTTGACCATCTCTTCGTCGCTCAAGCTGTCGAGGGCACGGAGATCACGCAACGGATCGAGGCGCACCGCCGGCAAGCCGGGGGGTTCGGTGACCGCCATGTC
>JAYGEF010000226.1:0-11096 GCA_046582535.1 Alphaproteobacteria bacterium | reverse complement strand
TCGGCGTCCTCGGCGGCGTAGTCCCGGGCCGCGTCGAGCGGCACCTGATCGAAGGTGATCTGTTTCTTGCCGGTGCCGGCGACCTGCTTGAAGGGAATCGGATCGACACCCAGGTGAAGCCGCGACAGCTCGTCCATGCCGTGGCCGTGGAGGCCGCCGTCGAGCACGAAGGACAGCAGCATGGTGTCGTCCACCGGGGTGATCTCGATGCCGTGGCCGGCTAGCACTTCCATATCGTATTTGATGTTCTGGCCGATCTTGAGGACGCCGCGATCGGCGAGCAGGGGCGCGAGCATTCCCAGGGCCTCGTCCATGGCGATCTGCTTCGGAGCGATGGCGTCGAGGTCGAGCTCACCGCCGGCGGCGCCGCCATGGCCGAGGGGTATGTAGCAGGCCTGGCCCGGTTCAACCGACAGGGATATGCCGACCAGGCGGGCCTGGAGCGCGTCGAGCGAGGTGGTCTCGGTGTCGATGGTCACGGCGCCGGCACGCTCGGCCAAATCAATCCAGCGTTGCAGGGCATCGCGATCCTGGACCAGCTCGTATGTCACGTCCTTGGGCGGCTCATCGGCGGCATTGTCAGGCTCGCTGGGTTCGACCCGGAGCCAGCTTTCGACCCGGGCGATGATGGTGCCGAAGTCCTGGGCTCTGAGAAAATCGGTCAGCACCTGGGCGTCCGGCGGACCGGCGTGCAGCGACTCGAGACTGTCTTCCAGTGGCACGTCGTCGCGCAGGGTCACCAGAGTGCGTGACATGCGGGCGGCCTCGGCATGGTCGATCAGGCTCTGGCGCCGTTTGGGCTGTTTGACCTCCTCGGCCCGGGCCAGCACCGTGTCGAGATCGCCATAGGTATTGATGAGCTCGGCAGCGGTCTTGACGCCGATGCCGGGAACGCCGGGCACGTTGTCCGACGAATCACCAGCCAGGGCCTGGACGTCGATGACCCGCTCGGGCCCAACGCCGAACTTCTCGGCGACCTCGTCGATGCCGATGAGCTTGCCCTTGAGGCCGTCGTACATGGTCACCTGGTCGCCGACCAGCTGCATCATGTCCTTGTCGGACGAGACAATGGTGACCCGCGAGCCGGCCTCGCGGGCGAGACGGGTGTACGTGGCGATGAGATCGTCGGCTTCGAAGCCCTCCTTCTCGATGCAGGGCAGGTTGAAGGCTCGGGTGGCGTCGCGGATCAGGGGAAATTGCGGCACCAGGTCTTCCGGCGCCGGCGGCCGGTTGGCCTTGTATTGCGGGTATATTTCATTGCGGAAGGTGCGGCCGGAATAGTCGAAAATCACGGCGATGCGGTCGGCGTCGAGCTCCTTCAACAGCTTCATGAGCATGTTGGTGAAACCGTAGACCGCTGCCACCGGTGTGCCGTCGCTCCGGTTCATGGGTTGGCGGATGGCGAAAAAGGCGCGGAAAATAAAGCCCGAGCCGTCGATCAGGACGACGTGTTCGGGGCTGCTGTCAGTGCTCAATGTGACTCCGCCGGGGCGGCATTCGGTTTGGTTCCTGGGGCGAGCACGAAGCGGCGGTCGCAATAGCCGCATTCAACCCAGCCTTCGGCGCCGACGGTGAGATAGACGCGGGGATGTCCCAGCGCACCGCCGCCGCCGTCACAGCGCACGTCGCGGGTTGTGGTTTCGACGGTTTCGGGCTCGTTCATGGCATCCCTGGCATCTGTTCGGGGCAGGTCATTGACCCAATGGTCTGACGGATGATAACCATTGCCCAGTCATGATCAACCGCCTCATCCGTACAATCCTATAATCGGAGCCATGCCGAGTCATCCCCCCGACAGCGGCGCGCCCAGCAGCGCCCTTTCCATCCGTGGCCTGCGCAAGGTCTACGGCCGTGGTCCCAAGGCGGTTGAGGCCCTGCACGGCATCGATCTCGAAGTGCCGCGCGGCGCGTTTTTCGGCTTGCTCGGTCCCAATGGTGCGGGCAAGTCGACCCTGATCAATATTCTCGCTGGCCTGGTCAACAAGACCGCCGGCGCGGCGTCGGTGTGGGGCTATGACATCGACAGGGACTCCCGCGCCGCGCGCTGCGCCATCGGCGTGGTGCCCCAGGAACTCAACATCGATCCGTTCTTCACCCCGCGCGAAGTGCTCGAACTTCAGGCCGGGTTCTATGGCCTGCACAAGGCCGAGCGGCGGACCGACGAGGTGCTTGCCGCCGTCGGACTGGCCGACAAGGCCGACTCTCATGCCCGCACCCTGTCGGGCGGCATGCGGCGGCGCCTGCTGGTGGCCAAGGCGATGGTTCATGCGCCGCCGGTGCTGGTGCTCGACGAGCCCACGGCCGGCGTCGATATTGAACTGCGCCAGCAGTTCTGGAGCCATATCAGCGCGCTCAACGACAACGGCACGACGATCCTGCTGACCACCCACTATCTCGAGGAAGCCGAGCGCTTCTGCGACACCGTCGCCATCATCCACGAGGGCGACCTGGTAGCCTGCGAGGCAACCGAGACCCTGGTCCGCCGCCTCGACCGCAAGGCGGTCACCGTGACCATCGCCGAGGAAATTGACGGGCTTCCCAAGGGCCTGGCCGGGTTCGATGCGGAACTCCTGGGGCTCGGCCGCATCGCCATCCGCTACCGCCCGAGCGAGACCCAATTCAGCGCCATTCTTGCGGCTATCGCCGACTGTGGCCTGACCATCGTCGATCTCTCCACCGAGGAAGGCGACCTGGAAGAAATCTTCCTCGCCCTGACCAGCCGGTCGGCGGCTGAGTAGGCTTGCCCGGGGATAAGGCGGGACGCCTAATTTCCCAAGGCGCTGGCCGTCCCCTCACCGTTCTTGTCGTCCACCATGCGGTCCAGGGCCCAGGCGGCGAACCAGCGGACATCGGAGTCGGGATCTTTGAGGGCGAGGGTCAGGGCCGGCCCCGCTCGGGTCTCTCGCAATTGCCCAAGAGACCAGGCGGCTTCCTTGCGCAGCCGGTAGTCTGAACTGCTCAGCGCTTCAATCAGGGCGTCGCTTACGGCGTCGCCAGGGATGGTGCCCAGGGTTCGCGCCGCATAGAGGCGAACCGATGCATTGCCGTCGCCGAGGGCGATGATCAGCGGTGGCGCGCCGTAGATGTTGCCGACCAAGGTCATGAAGCGGGCGACGAACGAGGTTGCGCCGTTGAAGGCTTCCATGAACGGCGCGCCCTCGGGCTTGTCGAAGCCAAGGTTGAGTTGAAGCCGCAGTGGAGGACCGTACTGGGAGCGGAACTCGGCGCTCCAGGGGATCATTCCCGGGGCGGTGAAGGTTATATCGCCGATGATCTCCGCGCCGGAAAACAGGAACTCCTTGACCCCGTCGAGATAGAGCCGCGCGATGGCCCGGCCCTGGGTGGTGATTTTCAGCGTGATGTCGGTTGCCGTTGCCGGGTCGTCGGGCTCGACCACCTGTAGTCCGGCGTCCTCGAGGATATAGCGGGCAACCCTGGCGAATGGCAGTTGGTAACCCTCAATGGGATCCTTCCGATAAACGGTTCTCAGCGTGTAGATGTAGGTTTGCTCGACGATCAGCAAGACGGACGTCGCCTCGCGCAAACGCGCCAGGGTGCTGTCGTCAGCCGCGGCCAGGGTCTCGGCGGGGAACCCGCCCAGGAGGACCACAAAGGCCAGAGCCAAGAGTTTCATCGACAACACATTGCTATTCTCGAACCGTCCATGACCCAGCCTAACAGGCACGTATGACTATGCCTAGCGGTGCCGGGCGCCGCCGTCCAAGCCGTCCGACCCTTGCGTCGGGCGCGGGATTGGCCGATGGTTCTGGCTGTTGCGGACACAAATCAGGCGGCGAACGGCCATGGCGAACCACACGTTTTTCTGTGTCGATGCCCACACCTGCGGCAATCCAGTGCGGGTGGTAGCCGGCGGCGCGCCGGTTCTTGACGGCGCCACGGCGAGCGAGCGGCGGCGCGATTTCATGGCTCGGTTCGACTGGATTCGGACCGGTTTGATGTTCGAGCCCCGGGGCCACGACATGATGTCCGGCAGCCTGCTCTATGCACCGACCCGAGACGACTGCGATCTGAGCGTGGTGTTCATCGAGACCTCGGGCTGCCTGCCCATGTGCGGCCACGGCACCATTGGTACGGTCACCGTGGTCATCGAGCGTGGCCTGGCGACCCCGGCCGAGGCGGGGGTGCTCCGACTCGATACGCCGGCCGGCGTGGTGGTGGCGACCTACCAGCAGGAAAACGGTCTGGTCGACTCGGTGCGCATTACCAACGTGCCGTCGTTTCTCCATTCGTCAGGCGTGGCGGTGGATTGTCCCGAGCTCGGGCCGTTGGTGGTCGATGTCGCCTACGGCGGTAATTTTTACGCCATCATCGAGCCCCAGGCAAATTACGCCGGCCTCGACGCCGTGGGACCGGCGGACATTCTGCGGCTTAGCCCGATTCTGTGCCGCTTGCTCAACGAGGCCGACGACTACGTCCATCCCGACGATCCGACCATCAAGGGATTGAGTCATATCATGTGGACCGGTGCGCCGAGCCACCCGGAAGCCCATGGCCGCAACGCGGTGTTTTATGGCGACAAGGCCATCGACCGCTCACCCTGCGGCACTGGCACATCGGCGCGCATGGCCCAACTCGCTGCCCGTGGCGACCTGGCGGTCGGCGACGACTTTGTTCACGAGAGCATAATCGGCAGCCTGTTCCGCGGCCGGGTCGACGCGGCGGCCACCGTGGGGGAACACGATGCGATCATCCCCAGCATCGAGGGCTGGGCGCGAATCACCGGCCTCAACACGCTATTCATCGACGACCGCGACCCCTTCGCTCACGGATTTCAGGTGGTTTGAGTTCTTCTTACCAGGCCGCGACCAGGGCGTCGCCGGTGGCAATCTGTTCGGGCGTCAGCAGCTTGATCAATTGGTCACGATTGACCGCCGCCTGGGCGTCGCCCGCGGTGGCGGCCAGGGTAAACCAGAAATAGGCCTGGACGTCGTCGCGGGGAACGCCGTGGCCCATGGCGTGGAGATACCCGAGCATGGATTGAGCATCCCGATAGTCCTGATCGGCGGCGGCGCGATACCAGCGGGCCGCCCGGACCGGGTCCCGGTCACCGCCACGGCCCTGGTGGTAAAGCCGCGCCAGGCGGTATTGGGCGCGGGCCTCGCCCTGTTCCGCCGCCCTGGCGTACCAGTTTCGGGCGACGACGTCATCTTGGAGCACACCCTCGCCGATCTCATGCATATAGCCGTAGAGGAACTCGGCCCGGGCATGGCCGCTCTCGGCCTGCTCGCGGTACCATCCCATGGCCTGGTCAAACGTTGCCGCCGCCGCCGGGCCGGCGACCGCTGAATAGTCCAGACCAAGGGCCACAAGCGTCAACACACCCGCCACCAAACTTCGCCGGATCAATACAAATACTTCGATTCTCAACCGCCTTCACTCATAACAAAATCCGCGAAAATGGATTTCCCTAGCGAGATGCTAGCGCCGCAGTCTAACAAAATCTTAGCAGGTGATGAACAATTCTCGGGGAACCCTCGCCGCAAGAATGTTTCTGGCGGCGGTGGTCGCGAACCATGGGGGAGATGTCGCGTTGTGCTGGCTCGCCCCCGACCGGACAACCCAAGAAGGAATGCTCACTGGTGTCAGAGTCGAACGCTGATGGTAGCCCTAACGTCGACAGCGATACCCTGTTGACGCTTGCTCGCGAGAAATCGCAGGCAGGGCGTAATTCGCTGTTCGGTACGGTCCAGGAACTATTCGTCAAGAACGACGGCAACCTCACCGACCGCGAGCGCGCGCTGATGGGGGAAATTCTCCGTCAGCTCATTCACGAGGTTGAACTGTCGGTACGCAAGGATGTCGCCAAGCGTCTGGCGGACCGTGACGACGCACCTCGTGAACTGGTGCTGGCGTTGGCCAACGACGATATCGAGGTCGCCCATCCGCTGCTGCTCAAAAATACTGTGCTCCACGATGTTGATCTGATCGAGATCATCAAGCATCGCACCCAGTCCCATCAACTCGCGGTTTCCATGCGTAAGAACATTTCCGAGGGCGTGTCGGACGCCTTGGTCGGGACCGGCGACACGGGGGTCATCACCAGTCTGTTGGAGAACGAAAACGCGGCAATTTCACGCGCCTCAATGGCGTACATTGTCGCCGAATCAAAGCGCGTTGACACCTTCCAGAACCCGTTGATCAACCGCAAGGATTTGCCGCCGGATATGGCGCGCAAGATGTATGGGTGGGTGTCGGTGGCGGTGCGCTAGCATATTGTCGAGAACTTCAGCATTGACCCGGAGACCATCCACGACTCCATCGAGGGCGCGGTCAAGGATAAGATCGAGGCCGCCAGCGATGGTGTTGAAAAGGTCAGCGAAGCCGAGCGGGTTGCCGCCTGGCCCGGCGTTACGAGGGCACGGGCCTCGGCCTGCCCCTGACAAAGTCCTTGGTCGAACTCCACGACGGGGTCATGTTCATCGAAAGCAAGGTCGATGTGGAAACATCGGTCATTATCCATCTGCCCGCGGAGCGAGTGCAGATCGATTGAACCGCCGCACCGGCGGACCGATCCGACAAAAAAAGTGAGACGCGGGACGGTTTTCAGTCGCGGTTAATTCGCCCTTAACCATGGCCAGTTAACCATGGCTGTATTCACTCGCCAAGGGGAGGCCGTCATGGCCCTGTCATCTAGCCACGTGGACGCACTCATCGACATTCTCGAGAACAAGCTCAGCGACATGCTCGTCTGGGACGGTGAAGACCGCAAGGAGGTCGTCACCCTCAAAGGATGTCTAGATGAACTTCACACCATGAAGCTCGACACCGTCGACGTCATTGCCTTTAAAGGCGCCAAGAAACGCTGGCGCCCAGCTTCCGCCGCCTGATTGAGCGTTTACACCGCGACCGCGTGGCGCTCCGCATGGCGGCGCAGGCGACGGTCGAAGACGGCGCAGACCACGCGCAATAACAGGCGTGCCTCCGGCATGACGCGAACCCGGTAGCCGTCAACCCGAACCACGCCCTGGGCTTCAAGGGGCGCCAGGGCGGCGAGGTCCTCGGCGAATTCAGCCGCCGCCTCATCAGCACCGCCACACAACCCGGCCAGCAGGTCGATCTCGCGCTCAAGCAATGCCAGATAGGCGTCCACCGGCCGGGCGCCGCGCGCCACCGTGGTATGGCAGCTGCAGAACCAGCACAACTCGCGGCAGAACGGAATGTGCAGATAGAGCGAAACCGCCTCGCCCGCCGGCAACGTCGTCAGCCAATCCTTATAGCAGCCGGCGTCAACCGCCGGCGAGAAGTCGGCCGCCGTGGGATAGCTGGTGTAGCGGGGCACGCGCTGGTCGTAGCGCAACAGGTCATCACGGTTCATGGCGCCATTCTAGGGTGCGGGACGGGGCGTGAACCTTGACCCAGATCAACGCCTACTGATCAAACGTATTGGTCAGGGTGCCGATGCCGTCGATGGTCACCTCGATGGTGTTGCTTGGCCGCTTCATGGGGGCGGCGCCGATTGAGGTGCCGCAGCAGATGACATCGCCGGGGCGGAGAGTCATGTCCTGGGACAGCAGGCTGACCAGCTCCCGGGGCTGGTGGATCAGGTCGCTGACCGGGTAGTTCTGCCGTTCGCGGCCGTTGAACAGGGTGGTGATCACCAGATCGTCCGGGTTGAGGCCGGTCGCCACCACCGGCCCGTAGGCGCCGAAGGTATCGAAGCTTTTGGCCCGCGCCCATTGCGGAAAGGTCGGGTCGTTTGCGATGAGGTCGAGGGCGGTGACGTCGTTTATGCAGCTATAGCCGAAGATATAGGCGTCGGCCCCGGCCGCCGGGATTTCCTTGCAGGTCTTGCCGATAACGATGCCCAGTTCGTCCTCGTAGACGATGCGGCCGTCATAGGAGCCAGGCCGCTGGATGGCGCCGCCGCCGGCCAGGAACGAGTTGCTGGTCTTGATGAAGAACAGTGGCTCGTCGGGCTTTGGCGTGCCGAGCTTGTCGGCCAGGGCGTGGGAATTGTTCCACACGGCGATCATCTTGCCCGGCACGGTCGGGGTCAGAAACGTTACGTCACCGAGCGCCAGGGTCTAGCCGGTCGCGGTGGGCGCGGCGAACATGTCGCCGTCATGAACCGAGATGGTGTCGCCGTCGAGGGTTCCGAAACCGTCGGCGCCCTGGTGGTTGAAGCGAAGATATCGAGCCATGCCGGGTACCGTTGTCAGTACATGCAGTCCTTGAACAGGACGTCGATGTCGCCGTTCCACTCGTTGTGGTAGGCGTCGAGCAGGCCCTCAGCAGGGGTGAAGCCCCGGGCGGTGATGTCGTCGAGGGAATCCAGGTAATGGGTCTCGTCCAGGCCATTGCCGCTGAGGATGGCGCGGCGCGCCAGCCCCTTGCGCGACAGCGCCATGACGTCCTTGGCCATGTCGAGCACGGTCCGACCACGAAGCTCGGCGCGGAAGCCGTGGCGCGGCACCGCGCCGCGCAAATTCTCATGGTCCTCGATGGTCCAGTCCTTGACCATCTGCCAGGCTTCGTCGAGCACGCCCGAATCATAGAGCAGGCCGACCCACAGGGCGGGCAGGCCGCAAATCGCGTCCCACGGGCCGCTGTCGGCGCCGCGCATCTCGATATAGCGCTTCAGGCGAACCTCGGGGAACAGGGTGGTGAGATGGTTTTCCCAGTCGTCCAGGGTCGGGCGCTCGCCGGGCAGGGCCGGCAGCTTGCCATGGAGGAAATCGCGGAACGACTGGCCGCTGGCGTCGAGAAAGGTGCCACCGCGATTAACGAAATACATCGGCACGTCGAGAGCGTGGTCGACATAGCGCTCGAAGCTCATGGCATGGTCGAAAACGAAGGGCAAAATGCCGCAGCGGTCCGGGTCGGTGTCTGTCCAGATATGGCTGCGGAAGCTCATGAAGCCGTTGGGCTTGCCCTCGGTGAACGGCGAGTTGGCGAACAGCGCCGTGGCGATCGGCTGCAGCGCCAGGCCGACTCGCATCTTGGTCACCATGTCGGCTTCGTCTGAATAGTCCAGGTTGACCTGCACCGTGGCGCTGCGCAGCATCATGTCGAGCCCCAGGTTGCCCTTGGTCGGCATGTAGGCGCGCATGATGTTGTAGCGCCCCTTGGGCATGATGGGGATATCGCCGCGCTGCCATTTGGGCTGGAAGCCGACGCCGACGAAGCCGATGTCAAGCTCGTCGCCCACGGCGTTGACCTGGGCCAGGTGGCTGTGAACCTCGGCGCAGGCCTGGTGCAGGTTAGCCACCGGCGCGCCGGACAGCTCGAACTGGCCGCCGGGCTCAAGGGATACGGACTGGCCATCCATGGCGAGGGCGATGATGTTATCGCCCTCATAGATCGGATTCCAGCCAAAGCGCAGCAGGCCGTCGAGCATGGCGCCGATGCCCTGGGGGCCGTCATAGGTGAGCGGCTGAAGATCGTCGAAACGGAAGCCGTGCTTCTCGTGCTCGGTGCCGATGCGCCAATCTTCCGGCAGTGTACAGCCCGATGCCAGATACGCGACAAGTTCACTTTTGTCGGTGACAACAGGGCCAGTTGGTTGGTCTGGTCCAGCCATAAAAAACCTTACTCCCTCGCGGAACCACGTGCTTTACACGCAACCTGCCCCGGCGACAAGAGCCGAGAGCGGGACTCAGCCATGCGTTCGCCGGCGCTTTTCGGGGGCCGGGCGGTTTAGCGCCAGTCGCCGACCAACGCCTGCCAACACGCCAGGGCGGCGGCGACAGCGGTCTCCGCGCGCAATATGCGCGGCCCAAGACCGGCGCGAAGGGCACCGGGCAGAGCGGCCAGGGCTTCGGCTTCGTCCGGGGCAAAGCCGCCCTCGGGACCGATGATGACCGCCCAGGGGCCGGGTTCGGCACCGTTCAGCGCCCCGGCCAGAGGCGTGCCGCCGCCGCTTTCGTCGCACAACAGCAGGCGCCGGTCGCCGGGCCATTGGTCGAGCACCTTATCAAGCGGCGCCGGTTCGAAGACCTCGGGCAGGGACAGCCGGCCGCATTGTTCGGCGGCTTCCATGGCGTTGGCCCGGAGGCGCTCAAGCTTGACCCGGCGGGCCACGGTATTGTGCGTGATCACCGGCCACAGGGCCGAGACGCCGAGCTCGGTCGCCATGCAGGCCATGAGGTCAACCGGCGCCCGCTTGACCGGGGCAAACAATAGCCACAGGTCGGGCTCGGTGGTTTGCGGGCGGGTCCGAGTCACCGGCCGGGCGGCGCCAATCTTGCGCTTGAGGGCGGTGATTTCGGCCTGCCATTCACCGTGGCGGCCGTTGAAAAGACGCAGACCGTCGCCGGCGCCCCGGCGCATGACCGCGCCCAGGTAGTGGGACTGGGCCGGACTCAGGACAATCTCGTTGCCGGCCGTGAGGTCGGCGTCCACATAGAGGCGCGGCGCGGGACGTTCAGCGGCCATGACCTGGCCCTCGTTGACGGGGTGGTGAGGAGAATCGCATAGTGCATCCTATCATGTCCGACGCCGCGCCAACCCCTTCCGAAAGCGATATCGCCGCCCATGGCTGGGTCGACCGCTATGTGCCCGCAGCCGCGCGGCCCTATTGCATCCTGGCCCGCCTCGACCGGCCCATCGGCACCTGGTTGCTGCTGTGGCCGTGCTGGTGGGGCCTCGCCCTGGCCTCGCCCGAGCCCGAGTCGGGCCCCTGGCTGATGGCGCTGTTCGCGGTTGGCGCGTTGGTCATGCGCGGTGCCGGCTGCACCATCAACGACATCGCCGACCGTGATTTAGACGCCCAAGTGGCGCGCACCGCGACCCGGCCGCTCGCCAGCGGCGCCCTCAAGCCGGTCCAGGCCTGGCTGTTCCTCGCCGCCCTGCTCGCCGCTGGCCTCATCGTTCTGGTCCAGTTCAACCACGCCGACGGGGCTCCGAGCCGGCACGAGCAGGATCCCTTCGAGTGGAACCTGGCCGAGTCGGGCATCGTCGCCGGTGACCTGGTCCGCTTCTGGGCCCAGGCAACCGACCGCAACAACGTCACCGGTCCCGGACAAGCCGTCTCCCGCCGCTACACGATCTTCGTCATCACGCCCGAGCAGATAAAGGCCGGGCTCGCGTTCGACATCGAAGCGCTCGCGGCGTTCCTCGAACAGTTGATCCGGCTG